>CAYUZD010000183.1:0-3881 GCA_964449475.1 uncultured Nitrospirales bacterium | reverse complement strand
TCGGCCGGGACGCGGTCCATGTCCGTCTTGCCGCGCGTGAACGGGGTCGTGACCGGCCCGGAACTCGCGCAGCCGACGCACGCGGCCAACACCGCGCACACCACCCACTTCATTGCCCTATCCCGCATGGACGTCGTCTCCCGCTACGAGCCGGTTCTTGCCCAGTTCCTTCGCCTTGTATACGGCCTTGTCCGCCGCTCCGATCAGCGCCTGCGCGGTCGAGGGGCCGTCCGGGTCGAACATTGCGAGCCCGATGCTGACCGTGACACGCCCGGGCGGTGGCAGCGACGGGCACGGCGACTCGGACACGCTCGCGAGCAGCCGTTTCGCGCGCTGAATCGCGCCCGCGCGGTCGGTGTGCGGCAGCAGGATCACAAGTTCTTCGCCGCCGTAGCGCGCGACGATGTCGTTGTGCCGCGCGCCCTTGCCGATGCGGCGCGCGATTTCCTGGAGCACGCCGTCGCCGGCAAGGTGGCCGTGGGTGTCGTTAATCGCCTTGAAATCATCCACGTCGAGGAAGATGCACGCGAGCGGCTGCTTGTAGCGGACGGCGCGGCTGATTTCTTCGTCGAGCCGCTGCCGGAAATAGGTCCGGTTGTAGAGGCCGGTCAGCCCGTCGGTGCGCGCCATGCGCTGCAGGTCCGCGTTGGCGCGGCGCAGGTCCTCGAGGAGGTAGGCGCGCTCGAGCGCGTTCGCGGCGGACTCGGCGATGAGTTCGCAGAAGTGGACCTCGCGCGCGCTAAACGATCCGCCCTTGCGCGCGGCGCGCAACAGGAGCGAGCCCAGCCGCGGCTCGAACAGGATCACGGGCACGACGATGATGGACGTGATGCCGCTGCGGAGGAACTCCTGCGCGAACGGCGCAGTCCGCGGATCCTTCTGGGTGTCGTAGATGGCGACGGACTGGCAGCGTTCGACCGCTTCGACGAGCTCGGGATACTTGATGAGGTCGATCGCGAGATCGCGCAGGGCCGCGTCTTCGTGCGAGGCGAGCACGCGCGCCTCGGCCTTGTCGGCGATGATCCGAACGACGGAACACCGGTCCAGCCCAAGCGCTTCGGCGACCTGGTTGGTAAAGGTGTACAGGACCTCCGACGCGTCGCGTCGCGCGGACAGCGCCTTGAGGATCTCGAGGATGGCGACAAGATCGCGGCTGTCTGTCTCGGCCAGCGACGCCGGCGCGTCCGCCGCGGTCGGAGGGGGATTCATTCGGGCAGACTCCGTCCGCCGACGGATGCCGGACCCCGTCTGAACGTCATCCGGCGCGTCCGCCGATCGACTCGGGTTCCCAGCGGTCTACGATGGTGACCGGCGTGGAGCGCACAAGCAGGTCGAACAGTTCCTCGACCTCTTCGTTCGTCAAGCGCGGGCAGCCCATCGACGAGTAATGCCCGACGCTCTCGGGCTTGATCGTGCCGTGAATGCCGAGGTCGGTCGGCAGGCCCTCGACCTCGGGGATGAGCGGCATCCAGCGCGTGCCGAGCTCGTTCTCGGGCGAGCCGGCGGCGATCGGGCCGTAGCCGGGCTTGTACCACGTGGGATCCTTGGACTTGTTACCGATGCGATAGCGGCCGAGCGTGGTGGGGCTTTCGGGCTTGCCGAGGCCGACGCGGTACGCCGCGAACAGGCCGTTCTTGTCGAGCAGATACAACCGGAGCGTCGAACGTTCGATGATGACTTCGAACTCCTTGGGCGTGTACTTGAGGCTCATGTTGATGTGGAGGTTGGCGTTCTCGGGCAGGTTGTTCGCGCGGGTCAGGAGCGCCTGCGTCGTGTTGAGCTTCATGCCAATGCTGTAAATCGAGTCGCCGCGCTCGACGCGGTAGATCTTGCTCTCAGGTGTCATTTCGCGCGAGAAGATCTTCGCCACGTTGATCTTGCCGTAGCGCCGCGCGGCCTCGAACCACTCGTCGGAATGCAGGTCGGCGTCGGTCATCACCTGCTGGTAGACGGCGTATGCCCCGTCCACGTCGCCCGCCGCTTCGCGCTGTCCCGCGAGCGCCAACAGGGCCGGCGCGCGCAAGGCGGGCGGCGCGGTCTTGCTGATGTCGTCGTAAATCGCGAACGCCTCGTTCACCTTGCCCTGCGACTCCAGCAGGCGCGCGTACTTTAGCGCCGCCACGGGGCGCTCCGCACTGGCGGGGTAGTCCTCCGTCACGGTGCGGAGGCTCGCAATCGCGCCGTCCGCGTTACCGTTCTTCTCGGCGATCTCGGCGTGTAACATCAGCGCGCGAGGCGTCACGGAAGGATTCTTCACACGATCGAGAATGGGTTGCAGGAGCTTCTCGGCGGTCGCGAGGTCGCCGTTTTTCGCGAGCGATTCCGCGCGGTCGAGGTTTTCGAAGGCCGCCGCTTCCACGCGCGCATTCAGCTTGCCGCGGACGGCGTTCGTCACGCGCAATGCGCCGAACGTAATCGTCCCCAGGAGCAGTATGACGAGAATGATCTTGAACAGGCTGGTTTCTTTTTTGCGCTTCGTGGGCATGGTCGCGCCCTCCCCCTTCTCGCACGCGGGACATCGTGTTCCGGAATGAACACCTGGCCCTACGTTTAATGCCCGCGGGTCCCCCCTTGGTTCCCGCGTGTCAGATGCGCGATCCGGAAATCCTCGACAAATCGAGCAGGATTTCCGTTACGCTTTGGTACCGCTTGTCGGGCGACCGGCGCAGGCATTTCAGGATGATGCGATCCAGCGCCGGCGGCACGTCGGGATTATACTTGGACGGAGGCTCGAAACGGTACTGGCTGCTCACGAGCTGTTTCTGGATCTGTTTGGCGTCCGTCCCCGTGCAGGGGTGGCGGCCCGCAAACAGTTCGTACATCGTGATGCCAAACGAGAAGATGTCCGACCGCGCGTCGAGCTTGGCGTTCTTGTTCCGCAACTGTTCCGGAGGCATGTAGGCGCGGGTGCCGCCGCCCTCCCGCATGAAGCGCGTCCGCCAGCTGCTGTTCGATTTCGACAGACCGAAGTCGAAGATCTTCACGCGTTTCAGGTCGCGCGTGAGCATGAAGTTACCAGGCTTGATGTCGCGGTGGACGATGCCGTGCGAGTGCAGGTAGTCGAGCCCCATGCACAGCTTGTACATCACCTCGAGCATCTTGCGGACAGAGAGGTCGCGGTCGCGGATGTGCTTGCGCAGGTCGAACCCGTCCACGTATTCCATCAGCAGGCAGCGGCGCATGTGATCGTTGCGATCGAGCGCCTCGATGATTTCCTTGCTGTACCGCACGATGCATTCGTGGTTGAGCTGCGCCGCGATCAGGATTTCCCGGCCGAGGTGGTCGCGCCGGCGGCGCTTGCGTTCGAGATCGTACCGCCGGTCGAGCACCTTGATGGCGACGGTCTGGTCGCGCTCGCGGTCGATCGCCTTGTACACTTTGCCCATACCGCCCGCGCCGATCGGCTTGATGATTTCGTAGTGATCGACGTGGGTGATCTCGAGCTGGTTGTCGTCGTCCTCATCGAAGAGGTCGCGCTCGGACAACGCAGTGCCGGCCGCCTGGGGCCCCGCCGCCTTTTTCCTCGTGAACAGTCCGAGCATCTCTACTTCGCAGACGGGCGAATCGCCCAGTCTGGGCGCGCCCGATCAGGGTTTAAAGTCGCCGCCGCCCGCAGGTACGGGCACCTCTTTGAGTATATCACGCAGTACGCTCTCCTGAGTTACGCGGCGCAACCGGCTTTCGGGATTTAGGATGAGCCGGTGTTGGAGCACCGGCACGGCCAACAACTTGATGTCGTCCGGGATCACGTATCCGCGTCCCTGCACCGCCGCGTACGCCTGCGCCGCTCTGAATAACGCCATCGACGCGCGCGGACTTCCCCCGAGCGAGAGATGGACGGAGTCGCGGGTTCTGCTAATTATGCGCAACATGTATTCGCG
>CAYUZD010000182.1:0-6790 GCA_964449475.1 uncultured Nitrospirales bacterium | reverse complement strand
ACGCCCTCGGGCGTCGTGCTCACGTCGTGCACGGACACGATGTTCTCGTGCCGCAGCCGCCGCGCGATCTGGGCTTCTTTGATGAAGAGTTGCTGGCCGCGTTGCGTCTGCAGCACCTTCGGGTGCATGAACTTGAGCGCGACGTCCTCGCCGATGAGCGCGTCGTGCGCGCGGTACACAACGCCCATGCCGCCGCGGCCGATCTTGACGTCGAGCACATAGCGGTCGGCGATGCGGCTGCCCGGCGCGAAGTTGAGCGACTGCTCGGGCGAGCGCTGTTCGGATGCGGGCACGCGCACGGGCGCGCCGCAGCCGAAGCACTGGCCCGCCCGGCCCTGGACGGTCTCGGGCACGAGAATGCGCAGCCCGCACTGGGCACACAAGACCGGAATCATCTGATGCAGACCCGCCCCAAGGACTTCCGCGAAACCCGAAGGCATCGTAGCACCGCGCTCCGCGAGCGGGCAACGCCTGCGCAGGGGCATTGACAAGGCGTCCGGCGCCGTCTAGGCTGGCGCACGACGGAGCCGGAATCGAAGGGGGAAGGTCCATGGATCAGGTCGTCGCCGATCCGCCGCTGGCGGAAATCATCGAGGATCACCGGCGCGCCGCGCGCATGCGCAAGGTGCGCCCGGTCGCGTTTGCCCCCGCGGGCCGCGAGACCGACGCGGCGCGGCGCACGGTGACCGCGAACATCAGCCGGGGCGGCATGCTGCTCGTCTCGCGCAAGGACCGGTTCCCGCCGGCGGGCTCGGCGCTCACCATCATGCCGTACGATCCCGAAACGCGGACCGATTCGTCCGCTGCGATCTCGATTCCAGGCCGCATTGTGTATACCCGGTTCTCGCCGCGGACGGAGCTGCGGTTCGCCGGCCTCAAGTTCGAGTCCGACCTCAGCGACAGCGACGCGCGATCGATTGGGCTCGACGGCGCGCCGGACGCGGTCGCGCGCACGCTACAGGCGCTCGAGAAAGTCGAGGCGTTGGCGGACGCCAGCGAACTGACCGTCATGGGTCCGGCGAGCGCGCCGACGGCGCAATCGATCGAGCGTGAGCTGCGCGCGTTGCGCGAGCGGATGGACGCCGCGTGCGCCGAGTTCTTCCTTGCGACGGAGCGGTACCTCGCGGCTTGGGGAGAGAAACGCCTGCGCGACACGATTTCGGAGCGGCATGCGCTCGCGCGCGCCAAGGGCGTAGCGGGCCTGCGCGGACTGAAAGAGGAGTGGCGATCGCTGAAGGAAGGCCTGCCTGCGCTGATCGACGCGCAGCTCAATCGCGATTCGATCTGGCCGCACCGCGCGCTGGTCACGGCGCGATCGGCGGTGGAAGCGAACGACGTCTGGTTCTACAACACCGAACGCGATCAGCCGCCGCAGCGAATCATCGACGAACTGCGCAAGCTCGCCGGGTTCATCGGCCGGATGGTCGTCCGTCACGGATTCGAGGACATCGGGACGGGCGGCGATTGGACACCGGTGGCGCACGAGCGCGGCCTTGTTTTGTATCGCGGGCCGCTCGTCATCTCCGATCCGATGCGGGACGCCCTGTGCAACGGCGCGCGGCTGCAGCAGGATGCGGCGGCGGTGCTGGGGCGCGCGGGCGAGGTCGAGGAAGCCGAGGCGCGCGCGGAAGCGATCCGCCTGTGGGAATCGGCCTGAACCGCTTGATTTCCGGCGATTTCCAACGGCGCGTAGACTTGTCAATAAATAATCGAGCGCTTTACAGGTTCGAGCCGCGCGCCTATACTGGTTTTCCGCGACAACGGGGCTGATCGTCGGGGCGTCGCGGGTGGATGCAATCCAACTGTTCTGCGTTTCACTCCGGAGGGTGGGTGCCATGAGTTCGGTTCGACGTTCCAAACGGGCGGCGGTCGTATATGCCGTGTTGTTCGCCGCGCTGCTCGGCGTGACCGCGGGCGCGTATCGTGCCGCCGCCGCGCGCGGCATCACGGGGGCCTTCACCGTGGAAATTGTGAGTCCGGTCGAGGAGGGTGACACGTTCGAGATCATCGCCTATACGCCGGACGCGCAGGTTCCCAGTTCGCTGCCGATCGGCGTCACGTCGCTTGTGACGGACAACCAGTTGCGCGGCGAACTCGCGGTGCTGGATTCGGTCCGCACGGTGTTGGGCGGCGATGTGGACGAAGTGAACGGCCAGATCACGGGCGAGGACCAGTCCGTGGTGGCCACGCTCCTCAACGAAGGCGCAAGCGACGCGTATGTGGCGGTGGTCGATGCGAGCCGCCTGGACTTCGACGAGGTCTCCGCCGGCCGCGCCGCATCGGACTTCATCCGCACGGTCGCGATCGTGGACGAGTACTACTCCGGCGATTCGCGCACGGTCTCGAACATCGCTGGCATATCGGAGATCGGCCTCGACATCGAGATTCGGGATTTGGCGGACGTCGACGCCGACGGAAACCTGATCCCGGACGCGACGGCCCTGCTCCAACGGTCGCTGCTCCTGATAGGCGAGAACGGCGACATCTGCATCGTGATCGCGCTCGACAGCCTCGTGCGCGGCGGGTCGTCCGACGTCTCCACGGAACTCTCGTTCGATTCCGCGCTCGGGCCGATCACCATCCAGGCCGACGCGCCGACGCTCGAGACGCTTCAGTCGCTCACGGGCACAGAACTCGACGCGTTCGACACGGCGCGGCTGATCCTCGGCATTTCGCAGACCGATACGACGCTGCTCGACGGCCCTGAAGGCGTCGATCCGCTCGGGGAATTTGACCTCGACACGCCGGAACCGCGCAACCTGTTCGTGCGCACGAATATCGCGTTCACAACGGTCGGCACTCGGGGCACCATCCCCGATTGGTCGTTCGCCGGCACGGACGTGCTCGAGACAGGTCTGCCTTCGGGCGGCGAATTCGAACTGCTGATCTTCGGCCCCGGCATCGCTGACTTGCTGGAGGACGGCTCGACCGTCGCCGCGTACACCTACAACGTAACCATGGTGCAGGACGACGAGGACCTGCTCGCCACGGGCGACGAGGACGGCTGGGAGGAGATTGACGACGTCTCCACGTCCAACAACTTCAACTCGGACGACGACGCGGACGCGCGCGTCGTCATCGCGGGCGACGGGGACGACACCATTTCGATCGAATCTGGCAACCCGTCGGCGATCTACGCGTCCAACGCCGTGCCGAGCCTCGAATCGGGCGGCGGCGACAGCAGCGGGTTCGATTTCTGCTTCATCGCGACCGCGGCCTACGGCACGCCGATGGCCACCGAGATTGGCGCGCTGCGCGGCGTGCGCGACCGCTTCATGCTGACGAACGCGCTGGGTGCGGCGTTCGCCGACGCGTATTACCGGGTCAGCCCGCCGATCGCGGAGAAACTTGCGCAAAACGACGCGGCGCGCGGGGCCGTGCGCGGAGCGCTCGCGCCGGTGGTCGCGGTGAGCAGGTGGATGCTCGCGTCGCCCGCTTCGGCAATGGCGGCGGCCGCGCTGCTCGCCGCGATGGGGTTGTTATCGCTGCGCCGGCGCAGCGCGTAATTCATCCGGTTCAAAACAATCGCGGGGCGCTGGATTTCTCCAGCGCCCCGCGCATTTTTGTTTCGAGTCGGGGATTATTCGGCGGCGACGGGCTCGGCGGCCGCGGGCGTTTTCTCTCCCTGCGGGTTGAACCGGATGTTCGCCGCCTGGAACTGGCGGAGCAGGTCGTTGCGGTCAACCGCCTTGTCGTAGGCGTGCCGCGCCTCGATGATCTCCTCCTTCACGAGCCGCGTCAGTTCCATGTTCAGGAGCGTCATGCCTTCCTTCTGGCCCGTCTGCATGACGGTCATGATCTGGCTGTTCTTGCCTTCGCGGACCAGCGCCGCGACGGCCTGGTTCACCATCAGCACCTCGAGCGCCGCCACGCGTCCGCCGCCGATCTTCTTGATCAGCGTCTGCGCGACGACGCCCTTGAGCGCGTCGGCCAGCATCGTGCGGATCTGCGCCTGCTGTCCGGCCGGGAACTGGTCGATGAGCCTGTCGATGGTGCTGATCGCGGTCGTCGTGTGCAGCGTGCCGAAGACGAGGTGGCCGGTCTCGGCCGTCTCGATGGCGATGTGTGTCGTCTCCAGATCGCGCATTTCGCCCACGAGCACGATGTCCGGGTCTTCGCGCAACGCCGCGCGCAGCGCCGACGCGAACGATGCCGTGTGGACACCGACTTCGCGCTGGTTCACGAGGCACCGCTTGCTCGGGTGCACAAACTCGATCGGGTCCTCGATCGTGATGATGTGGTCGTTGCGGGAACGGTTGATGTGGTCGATCATCGCGGCGAGCGTCGTCGATTTGCCGCTGCCCGTCGGCCCGGTCACGAGCACGAGGCCCTTGTTCAGTCCGCAGAAGTTTAGTACGGTCTTCGGCAGACCGAGCTGCTCGACGGTGAGAATTTCCGACGGGATGAGGCGGAACACGCCGCCGAGGCCCCGGTGGTCGCGGAAAATGTTGCAGCGATACCGGCCGCACTCCTTTAGCTCGTACGCGAAGTCGGTATCGTTCTTCTGGTTGAACTCTTCCTCGTTCTTCTTCGGCATGATCTCGTAGAGCAGCATCTTCATCCGGGACGGATCGACCGGCTCGTCGTTCTTGAGCGGCAGGATCGAGCCGTCCTTGCGGAACATGGGCTTCGAGCCCGTCGTGAGATGTAGGTCGGACGCCTTGTGCTCGACCATCAAGCGGAAATAGCGATCGATTTCGGCCATGATTGACGCTCCCCCTCTTCGCGGATTGCCGAACTACCCATGAACTGTAACACTGGATTTGCGGACCGGCAAACTGTTGACAGAGTGTTCGTTATACGTCGTAACCAATTGAATATGAATGACTTAAGCGATGGATGATTGAAACGATCATGACCCCTTCGTAGGCAAGCCGAAGATATTTTCTGCATTTTCTAGACTTCTTCGCATTGCTGTTCATCCCAATTCGCGCTAAATTGTCTGGTAAACGCGACATAAATCGTTGATTTCATAGAGTTTGACAAGTTTTTCGATTGACTTCGCTTCCCGGCGGATTCATACTGAAAAATCGGGTGGCGCCCGCCAATTTCACCGATTTTCGGGAGGACCGGCCATGACCATGGACGACGTGCTGTTTTTGGGCCGCGACGCGATGATTGTGACGCTGCTGGTGTCCGCGCCGATGCTGCTGTCGGGCCTGATTGTCGGTCTGATCATCAGCATCTTCCAGTCGGTGACGCAGATCCAGGAAATTACGCTGACGTTCGTGCCGAAGATAGTCGTCGTGTTCCTGTCGTTTGTCCTGTTCCTGCCGTGGATGACCGACACACTGCTCGCGTTCGTGGTGCCGTTGTTGCAGGACGCGCATCAGTTGGCCCGGTAGCCGATGTCCGAGCTCGAGATTCTGAAACTGTTCCTGCTGGTGATGGTCCGCGTGTCGGGCCTGGTCGTCACCGCGCCGATCCTGAGCTCGAACAATTTCCCGGTGCTCGGCAAGCTGGGCCTGATCGGCCTGACGGCGTACGTCATCACGCCGACGCTGCCGGCGCTGGATGCGGCGCTGCCGGCCGAGGCGCTGCCGTTCGCGCTGATGGCGGCGGGGGAACTCATGATCGGGATGGTGATCGGGCTCGTGATGCAGCTCCTCTTCGCCGCGATCCAGGTCGCGGGCCAGGTGATGGACATGCAGTCCGGGTTTGGTCTGATCAACGTGTTCAATCCCGCGCTCGAGACGCAGTTCCCGCTGTTCGGCTTTCTGTTTTTCATCCTCGCGATTCTCTACCTGCTCGTGTCCTACGGCCACCACATGATCCTGCGCGCGCTGTCGTCCACGTTCGACCGCATCCCCGTCGGCGGGTTCGCGCCGGACACGCCGGTGATGGCGCAGTTTGTCGCGTGGGGCGGGCTGATGTTTCACGACGCGGTGTTGCTGGCGGCGCCGATTGCGGCGGCGATGATGCTCGCATACGTCACGATGGGCCTGATGGGCCGCGTGATCCCGCAGATCAACCTGTTTGTCGTGGGGTTTCCGCTCACGATTGCATTGTCGCTGCTCGTGGTCGGCCTCTCGATCGGGTATTACCTCAACCTGCTCGATTCGCTGTTCACCGATATGTTCCGCAACGTGGACCGCATGATTTCCGGCCTCGGCTGACGATGAAGGACTGACGTACCCGTGGCCGATCAACCCGCCGGCGAAAAAATCCTCCCCGCATCGCCGCGCAAGCTCCAGCTCGCGCGTGAGCGCGGCAATGTCGCCAAGAGCGCGGACCTCACGTCCGGCGTGTTGTTGCTGACGGCCGGGCTGACGCTGTACATGCTGGGCCCGGCGGCATTCCGCGAGATGCTGCTGGTGACGCAGTTCTATTTCGGGCAGTTCGATTCGCTGCCGGCAAACCGGGACTCGCTGCAGCCGCTCGCGATCCAGGCGGTGTTGCTGTCCGTGCCGATCGTGATGCCGATCATGTTGATCCTGCTCGGCGTGGGCATCTTCCTGAACGTCACGCAGTTCGGGTTCGTCTTCTCCGGCCAGGCGCTGCAGCCGCGCTTCGATCGCATCGATCCGATCAAGGGCTTCCAGCGCATGTTCAGCCTGCGCTCGTTTGTCGAGCTCATCAAGTCGATTCTGAAATTCGCCGCGATCAGCGCGCTGGTGTACTGGACCGTGCGCGACCGTGTGCCCGAGTTGCTCAACCTCATGCACTCGAGCGCGTGGGGCGCGGCGATCGGCACCGCGCAGCTCGTCTGGGCCGTGTGGTGGCGGATCGCGCTCGCGATGGTGGCCATCGGCATTCTGGACTTCGGGTTCCAGCGCTGGCAGTATCTGCA
>CAYUZD010000181.1:0-6798 GCA_964449475.1 uncultured Nitrospirales bacterium | reverse complement strand
GCGAGGCGTTCGACGTGGTGATGAACTATTTCACGAGTTTCGGCTATTTCCCGACGCTGGAGGCGAACGCGAGCGTGCTGCGGGGCATCGCGCGGATTCTCCGGCCAGGAGGCCGGTTCTTCATCGATTACATCAACCGTGCGTGGACCGAACGGCACCTGCAGGAGGACTCGCGGCGTGAGGTGCAGGGGTTCGAGATTCATGAGCACCGCTGGATCGATCGCGAGACACGCCGGATCAACAAGACGACCGTCGTCTCGCGCAATGGACAGGAACTGAGCGACGCGGGCGAGTCGGTCCAACTGTTCTCGGCCGACGAATTCCGATCTATTCTGTCCGGCGCGGGACTTCGCGTCGAGCGAATGTTCGGCAACTACGCGGGCGCGCCGCACGACGACTCGCAGCCGCGCATGATCGCGGTGGGGCGCAAGGCATGAGCGGCCGAGACCTGTTCGCCGATTACCGGAACGGCGCGGGCGACCTGTCGCGATTCTACGCGCACTCAGTGTCCCAATTGTGGACGTCGTGCGCGGTGCCGCCGAAGTGGGACGCGGCGTTCACGGCGGAGTTGCGCGCGTACCACGCGGCGCGCGGTTGCGCCGCGAAATTCAACGGCGACGAGGCCGTCATCGTGACGGGCCAACAGCCGGGCATTTTTACCGGGCCGCTGTACACCGTGTACAAGGCGATCACGGCGGTACGCGTCGCGGCGCTGCACGCCGAACGCACCTGCGTGCCGACGGTCCCGGTGTTCTGGGTGGGCGGCGAGGACCACGACTTCGACGAGGCGCGCACGGCGCACTTCCTTTCCCGGCGGCACACGGTTGAATCGGTTACGTATGCGCCGCAGGCGGACGTGACGGGACTGCCGATGTGCCGCGTGCCCGCCGAACCAAGCCTGCACGACGCGATCGACGTGATGGCGTCGCAGGCCGCCGGGTCCGAGTTCGCCGAATCGGTCTCAGCGATGCTGCACGAGACGCTCGACGCGGCGGATTCGCTGTCGGACTGGTGCGCGCGGCTGATGGCGCGGCTGTTCGAGGGCACGCCGCTTGTCCTGTTCACGCCGGACCTTCCGGCCGCGCGGCGAATCGGCGCGGAGGTCATCGGGCGCGAACTCGAGAGTCCGCTGGAGACGACGCGGCTCGTGAACGCGCAGGGACTCGATCTGGCCAAGCTCGGCTACGGCACGCAGGTGGTGAAGTCCGAAACGGAATGCAGCTTCTTCCTCGACATGAACGGCCGGCGCCGCAAGGTGCTGTTCGAGAAGGGCGCGTTCTCGTTGCCGGAAGAGGGCGCGACGATTTCGCGCGAGGAGATGCGCGCGACGCTCGCGGCGTCGCCGGAGCGCTTCAGTCCCAATGTCGCGCTGCGATGTATCGTGCAGCAACGGTTGTTCCCCGTGCGGGCCTACGTCGCGGGACCGGGCGAACTCGCGTACTGGGCGCAGCTGAAGCCGGTGTTCGAGCGGCACGGCGCGGCGATGCCGGTCGTGTACCCGCGCGCGCGGGCGCTGCTCACGACGACGAAATTGAGCAAGCTGATGCGCAAGCTGAATCTCGATCTCGCCGCGCTCGACGCGCCGGAGGACGACGTGGTCGTCGCGGCGCAACGCGGATCGGGCAACAGTGCGTCGATCGCGGCCTCACGGACGGCGCACGACACGATCCGGGCGGAGTTGCAGCGGTTGTCGGCGAACCTCGGTAAGGCGTCCCCCGCCGCGGCGTCGAGCGTGGACGCGATGTCGGCGGAACTCGACCGCGGGTTCGCGCGGGTCGAGCAGGCGATCCTGCGCGAGGATGCCGAGAAGGACTCCGCGACGCGCCAACAGGTGCAGCGCCTGTGCAATAGCCTGATGCCGCTGCGCAAGCCCCAGGAGCGCGTGTTTACGGTATTCTCCTTCCTGTTCGAGCACGGCCCGGGACTCATCGGCCGGCTGCTCGCCGAATTGGACGTGGAGTCGTTCGGGATGAATGAGATCGAGCTATGAACGTCGACGTACTGGCCATCGGGGCGCATCCGGACGACGTGGACCTCGGCGTCGGCGGAACGCTGCTGCTGCTCGCGGCCCAGGGGTTCACGACGGCCATTCTCGACTTGTCGCAGGGCGAGGCGGCGTCGCGCGGCACGCCGGACGAACGTCTGCGCGAGGCGGACCGCAGCGCGAAGGTGTTGCAGGTGCGCGAGCGGTACAACGCGGAACTGCCCGACGGCGGCATCGCGAACACGCCCGACCAGCGCCTGCGCGTGATCCCGTTCATCCGCGCGCTGCGGCCGGCAGTGATTCTCAGCCATCACGCGGTCGATCGGCACCCGGACCATGGCGCGGCGCATGCGCTGGTGCGCGACGCGAATTTCTTCGCCGGCGTGGCGACAATCGAGACCGACGAGGACCCGTACCGCGCGCCGTCGCTCTTTCATTTTCATCCGTATCAGGACAGCGCGGACGCTCCGGCGATCGTGCTCGACGTGACGGACTTCCTCGAGCGCAAACTCCGGGCGCTGAAATGCTTCAAGTCGCAACTCTACAACCCGGACTACGCCGGGCCGGAGACGTATGTGTCGAGTCCGGAGTTCTGGGACAACATCACGACGCGCGCGGCGTACTGGGGCAGCCGGGTCGGCGTGACCTACGGCGAGCCACTGTACGCGTCCGGGCCGCTGCTGATGAACTATCTGCCGGGACTGGAGTTCGAGTGATGAAGATCGGGATCACGTGCCACCCGAGCGCCGGCGGCAGCGGCATCATGGCGACGGAACTCGGCATGGCGCTGGCCGAGCGCGGGCACGAGGTGCACTTCGTCGCGCTGGAGCGGCCGTTCCGGCTGGACGGGTTCCGGCCGAACCTGTTCAGCCACACGGTGGACGTCGCGGCGTATCCCCTGTTCCGCAACCCGCCGTCGTCGCTCGCGCTCGCGACGCGCATCAGCGAAGTCGCGGACGAATCGGGCATCGACGTGTGGCACGCGCACTATGCGATCCCGAACGCGGTCTGCGCGATTCTTGCGCGCGACATGTTGCCCGAGTCGAAGCACTTCAAGCTGGTCACGACGCTGCACGGCACGGACATCACGCTCGTCGGCGCGGACCCGTCGTTCGCGCGCATCACGAAGTACGCGATGGAGAACAGCGACGCGGTGACGGCGGTGTCGCACTGGCTGACGCGCGAGACGGTGAACACGTTCGGGTTCACGAAGCCGATTCACACGATCTACAACTTCGTCGATCCGGAGCGGTTCCCGCTGGAATCGCTCGAGCGGTGTTCGCTCGCTTCGGAAGACGAACAGATCGTGATGCACATCAGCAATTTCCGGCCGGTGAAGCGGATCACGGACGTCGTGCGCGTGTTCAACAAGGTCCTCAAACGCGTGAAGTCCCGGCTGATCATGGTCGGCGAGGGCCCGGAGCGGCTGTCCGCGGTCGGCGTCGCGCGCCAGCTCGGGATCATGGACCACATCAAGTTCCTCGGCGCGCACGAAAACATCGAACGCATCATTCCCTGCGCAGACCTGATTATCCAGCCCAGCGAGCACGAGAGCTTCGGCCTGACGCCGCTCGAGGCGATGGTGTGCGGCGTGCCGGTGTTGGGGACGGCCAGCGGCGGTATCGTCGAGGTCGTCGAACACGGGATCAGCGGCTATCTCGCCGAGGTGGGCGACATCGACACGATGGCGCTCTACGCCATCGAGATCCTGACGGACAAGGCCAAGGCCGCGGAGATGGGCCGGCGCGGACGCGAACGGGCGCTGAATGCGTTCCCCCGCGATCGCATCGTGGGCGAGTACGAGGCGCTGTACGAATCGCTGCTCGGCGCGCGGCGGGGGGCGTCCGCGCTGCCATGAAGCGCCGGCTCGCGGTCATCGCGGCGGTCGCGGGCACGGCGTGGGTGCTCGTACTCGCGGGCCAGCGGACGATCGATCCGCCGGGTCCGCCGGCCAAAGAGAACGTCGTGACCACGGACGAGTTCGCGCAGCTTCATCCGGGCATGTCGTACCACGAATGCGTCCGCGTAATCGGCGCGGAGGGGACGCCGTTCGGCTCCTCAACGGCCCCGGCCGAGCACGAGCCGTGGCCGGAGTGGATCTCGTTCGAGTGGCGGAACAGTCCCGACTCGTACGTGATGGTGAGTTTTCACCACGGCGAGGTCGAGCGGACGCGGGCGTTTAATCTGGAGTGAACGTTGGGGGAATAGGTCGTATAAGTCCGATAAGACCTATAGAACCTATGGGACTGGCGAGACGCCCGAGCTTGTCCCCGTGCGCGAAGGGTCAGTCTGATTTTTCGTCGCCGGCGTCCGGTTTGCCGTACTTCCTTCTGGCGCGGCGGCGGCGCTGCGACTTATTGCGGCGGAGTTTATCGCGTTCGCGATCGGCGCGGGTGGGCGCGCCGCCCTCTCGGGCTTCGATGAGTTCGCACATCCTACGCCGCGCGTAGAACCGGTTGAGCGCCTGAGAGCGCGCCTGCTGCATTTTGACTTCGAGACCGGTCGGCTTGTGCTTGAGGTAAATGCACGTGGCGCTGCGGTTGACGTACTGGCCGCCGGGCCCCCCCGACCGGATGTGCTGCTCGTCGAGATCGGCCTCGGTCAGCCCGCACGCGGCCATCCGCGCGAGCAGTTCGGCCTCCTTGCCGGGCGTAACACCAAACCGGGACATGCTGGAATCCTGAGTAATGCCGCGAGGATTCTGGGAGGAGTGGATGGTCGCGTTCAACCCGGGAGGGCCACATGCGAGATTGCTTCGTCACGGAACCCGCTCCACGCAATGACGGCAATAGAAAAAGACGAGGCCGCGCATCCGTGCGCGGCCCCGACTTCAGAGAATCCGCCGTCCGCGTGACTTCCCCCGAACTCGCAACGGACGCCGCGTCTCCGCGGTACTGGGAAGGGGTATCGGCACGAAGCGCGCTGAACTTGAGCGCGGCGGGTCAGTTGAGCGACGAATTCTTGCCCTGCCGGATGCGCTTGAAGAAATCGGACAGGATGAGGCCGCACGGTTCCGCCATTACGCCGGGGTGGAGCCGCGGACGGTGATTGAGCCGGGGGTCGTCGAGCAGGTTCATCAACGACCCGCAACACCCGGCCTTGGGGTCGAGCGCGCCGAAGAAAACCTCGGGGATGCGCGAGAGGACGATGGCGCCCGCGCACATCGCGCACGGCTCGAGCGTGACGTACATGCGCGTGTTCTCAAGCCGCCAGCTCCGCAGCCGCGCAGCGGCCTGGGTGATGGCGAGAATCTCGGCGTGCGCCGTCGGGTCCTGCAAGGTCTCACGCTGGTTGTGCGCCTTGCCGATGATCTCGCCATCGTGGACGATGACACAGCCGACGGGTACCTCTCCGGCGTCGTAGGCGGCCTCGGCCTCGCGCAGCGCGTACTGCATGTATCGCGAATGTTCGTCGAGCATCGCGGCCTATGGTGCAGGGCGCGGCGATCCAAGTCAACGTGCCCGCGAATGGACGGCGCCCGCCCGCAACGCAAAACTCGAATTTCACGGTGTTGTGCGCAGACTTTCGTTCGGATAGAATATCGCCCGGGGGAAGTACGCACGAATGTCCGGGGAACTCTTTGTGTCCAGCCGTCCGCACGCCGGGCGTGTCCCGTCGCGCCGCTGTAACCGGGCCCCATCGCCCGCGCGGAGGGCGTGACGATGTCCGACATTCGCGAGACGAGCGCCTCCCGCGAGAACAGTCTCAGCATCTATCTCGCCGAGATCTCGCGCATCCCGCTGCTGACGCCCAAGGACGAAATCCGGCTCGCGAAGCTTGCGCGCAAGGGTGACCCGGAGGCGCGCCGGCAGATTATCGTCGCGAACCTCCGCCTCGTGGTGAGCGTGGCGAAGAAGTATCTGTACTACGGCCTGCCGCTGCTCGACCTGATCGAGGAAGGCAACCTCGGCCTGATGAAGGCCGTCGAGCGGTTCGACCCGGACCGCGGCTGCAAGTTTTCGACGTACGCGACCTGGTGGATCCGCCAGGCGGTGACGCGCGCGCTATCGAATTACGGCCGGACGGTCCGCATTCCGGTGTACGTGACCGACAACATCGCGCGATACAAGAAGACGGCCGAGGAGTTGTACATCAAACGTGGCAAGCAGCCCGAGATCGAGGAAATCGCAAACGCGATGGGGATCAAGCTCAAGGAGGCCGAGAAGATCCGCGCGTTTGTGGACGAGGTCGCGCCGCTGGAGAATCTGGAGACGACCGACGGCGACGCCTCGCGCGGGATTCCTGAGCAGCACCAGCCGGCGCAACTGGACCAGTCGATCGTGCAGTTCGAGCTTGACCAGCAGATGGAAGAGTTGATGAAAGACCTGACCGACCGCGAGGCGGGCATCATCCGCTACCGGTACGGCCTGACGGACGGCAAGGCGCACACGCTCGAGGAGACCGGACGCGAGTTCAACCTCACGCGCGAGCGCATCCGGCAGATCGAGAAGAACGTGTTGAAGCGCCTGAGCGAACTCGCGCACGCGCGGCCGGTTGAATTCCGGCCGTAACCGCGTTTCCGCGCCGCCGGGCGCTGTGCTACGCTTCACCTCCCCGTGGACCGATCCGGAGTGCCGCCCGATGGATATTTCGCAGTTCATCCGCAACGTGCCCGACTTCCCGAAGACGGGCATCCAGTTCAAGGACGTCACGACGCTGTTGCAGAACGGCCCGGCGTTCCAATACATCATCGACGGGTGGAAGGCGCGGTACAAGGACAAACAGATTGACGTTATCGCGGGCGCGGACGCGCGCGGGTTCATCTTCGCGAGCGCGCTCGCGTACGCGATGGGACTGCCGCTCGCGCTCGTGCG
>CAYUZD010000180.1:0-6837 GCA_964449475.1 uncultured Nitrospirales bacterium | reverse complement strand
TCCATCACCTTGGCTTTTTTCTGGATGAGCGTCTGCGTGGCGAGGACGTGCTCGACTTCGCTGGTGCCGATGCCGAAGGCAAGCGCGCCGAACGCGCCGTGGGTGGAGGTGTGCGAGTCGCCGCAGACAATCGTTATGCCGGGCTGCGTGAGGCCCTGCTCCGGCCCGATGACGTGGACAATGCCGTTCCGGCGATCGGCCATGTCGAAACACTCGACTCCGAAGTCGGCGCAATTTTTCTTCAGCGTTTCGATTTGCTGTTTCGCGATCGCGTCGCGGATGGGTTGCGAGCGGTCGGTGGTGGGGATGTTGTGGTCCATCGTGGCGGTGGTGAGTTCGGGCCGGCGGACCTTTCGGCCGGCGAGGCGGAGTCCCTCGAAGGCCTGCGGCGACGTGACCTCGTGCACGTAGTGCCGGTCGATGTAGATGATGGGGTCCTCGCCGGGGGATTCATGGACCAGGTGGGCGTCCCATATTTTTTGGTAGATGTTTTTGGGCACGGTTGGACTGCCTTTCATTTCCGTTTCGACAACGGCGCGTATCGAAAACAATCGGTGGTGTGGTCGTTCACCATGCCGGTGGCCTGCATGTGGGCGTAGACGATGGTGGAGCCAACGAATCTGAAGCCGCGCTGTTTCATGTCCTTACTTATAGCGTCGGACAGCTCGGTGCGCGCGGGGACTTCCTTGATGGACTTCCGACGGTTGACGATGGGTTTGCCGTCGGTGAACCGCCAGATGTAGTTGGAGAAGCTACCGAACTGGTCCTGCGTCTTCAGGAATACGCGGGCATTCGAGACGGACGACTCAACTTTGAGGCGGTTGCGGACGATGTTCGGATCGAGCAACAGTTTTTCGACGCGCTTGGGAGTGAAGCGCGCTACTTTTTCCGGATCGAAACCGGCGAAGGCGTTGCGGTAGCCCTCGCGCTTGCGGAGGATGGTGATCCAGCTCAGGCCGGCCTGCGCGCCTTCGAGGATGAGGAACTCGAAGAGCTTGCGATCGTCGCGCACGGGGACGCCCCACTCCTTGTCGTGGTACTCGACGTAGAGCGGGTCCGTGCCGCACCATGTGCATCGCGTCTTCGGGGCCATGTCAGGAATTGTGCTTTCGCAGCAGATCGTCGAGCGCCTCGCGCAACAGTGTTGCTTCGTTGAGGTCTTCGCGCTCGGCCAGCCGGGAAAGTCCCTCGAGCTGGCCCTGCGTGTAGTGGACCGTCTTCGTCACCATTTTTTCTTCGCGCGCGAGGGCGGCCTTGTTGCGTCCGGTGACCTTCGCGCGATAGAGGGCCTCGCACACCTTGCGCAGCAACCCCGCGGCTTGGTTGCCGTCGTCCGGGTAGGCTGCGACCCCGCAGCACACGGTGATCTTGGATTGTACGGCGCGTTCCTCTACGCCCACAACCCGGCCCGTTTCGATCTCGGATCGGAGGGATTCGGCGACGAGAAAGGCCTGTTCCTTCTCCGTGCCGGGGACGAGGAGCATGAATGCGTCGCCGCCGTAACGGTAGACGCGGGCGTTCGCCGGGGTTCGGGAGGCAAGATAACGGCCGAGCGCGGCAATGGTGGCGTCGCCACCGCCACGGCCGCGGGAATCGTTCACTTTTCCGAACCGATCGATATCGACGAGGATTAAGGACACGGTGGACGACGTGCCAGCGGCGATTTCGTGCTCGAAATCGTGCATGAAGACGGCGTAACCGGGGAGTTGGGTCAGCGCGTCTATATCGGTGTCGGCGAGTTGCATCAGAACAATCATACATCTTAAATTATACATTTGTAAACAGAGGTATGCGCACTAATTTGCGGCAGTACGGCCTAAAATTGGGTGTCTTGCGGGAATTATTGGTCGAATACTGGACGTTTCCGGTTGTAGAAAACAGAGGAATGTGCGCAATTCGGATAGTTGGTGTTACACTTGGCGCATAGGGAGTTTCGCGGAAGGTCATGGCCCGTACACCGTACGATGTGAACGCGAGTTGGGACGACCCGTTCGAGCGCCGCAAGGAGCGGCGTTCGGCGATACGCACGCCAGTTCGGTTCATGATCAAGATCGCGGTTGACCTCGCGAACAAGCCCGTGCCACTGGTGGGCCCCGGGGTGGTGGAGGAGATCTCGTCCGAAGGACTGCGGTGCCGGACGAAGCACCGATTGTCGCCGGGGCAGGGGGTGAAGGTGGCAATATCGACGAGCGAACTGCCGGCGGATTTGGGTCTGCCCAAGCGGTTCGTGGGCGGCGCGCACGTGATTCGGACGTCGATGTTGCCGGATAGCGTATCCGAAGTAGCGCTGAAATTTGATGAACGCCTTCGTGACGACATTCACCTCGCGGTGTTCGTCGAGCACATGCAGACGGTTTCGCGCGCCGCAAGCGCGTGACGGAATATTCCCGCCAAATCTCGCCTGAGCACGGTGCCGCGCCGCGCGTCCCTGATTTATACTGACGCGCTCTGGCACGCGGATATATTTCTTCTCTGGGGGCGCCGACATCATGCCGATCGCAGTGATACTCGCGGCGTTTGCCCTTGCCGCGCAACCTGTCGCGTCTGTGCTTACGACATCGGCAGACGTATGGGACGTGACCCAAGCCGACCTGAACGGAGACGGGCTGGCGGATCTCATTGCGTACTGTTCCGACGCGACCGCGGCGGAACCGACGAAGGAACTCACGATTTTTCTCGCGCAGTCGATCGGGAAGTATCCGTCGAAACCATCGCTCACGTTTCTACTCGATGAGGCGAACGGCTTGGTGTTCATCAGCGAGTTCGACGGCGAGGCACCGGCGGAACTGATCGCGGCGCAACAGGACGGCGCGACGGTGTACCGGCTTGAAGCGGGCGTGATGTCGGCGGTGGATCGCGTGGAGTTCAATTCGCTGTGGCCGAACGGCGTTCGGGAGCCGCTGTTCGAGCGGGACACGGCGCACGATCTGGATGGGGACGGCGTGGATGAGTGGCTGGTGCCGACGCCGGCGGGAATGGAGGTGTATTCGGGCGGGCGGCTGCGCGCCGAGGTGCGGGCCCCGACGTCGAGCGAGTTCCGGGAGTACGGCAACCTCGCGATTGTGCACCGGTTGCCGGCGGTGACGAGTTTTTCGATTCCCGAGGAGCCGCAGAAGGCGGTGGCGCTGCTGAGCGATCGGTACGCGGACTTCTCGTATGGACCGGAGTGGACGCAGCATGAGCGCTACACCATCGCGGTGCGGAGCGCGGAGAACTGGGACGCCGCGGCGCGGTTGCGGGACATCGACGGCGACGGGTATCCGGATTTGGTGGTGACGCAGACGAGCGGGACGGTAAACCTCGAAGTGCTGACGCAGATTTATTTCGCGGACGGGCCGTTTCGTTACCCGGCGAAGGCGGACATGGAATTTACGAGTACGGGGTCGTTCACGACGGTGGAACTCGAAGATGTGGACGGCGACGAGAAGCTGGATCTCGTGCTCGTGAGGATTCCGCTGGGAGTTCGGAACATTGTGAGTTATTTCCTGCGAAAGCGGGTGGGGATCGAGGTGTCCGTGCATTACTTTCGCGACGGGACGTTTCGCGCGAAGCCGGACAAGACGGCGAGCATCACGATCGATGCGCCGGACGGCCGCGAGCGGTCGGCTTACGCGACGGGCGACTTCGACGGAGACGGTCGACTCGACGTGGCGATTGGGACGGGGGCGGACAAATTGTCGGTGTACCAGGGCGCACAGGATGCGTTTCTGACGAGTCGGCCCTGGGTGACGCTGGCGCTGCCGACGTTTGGCGTGGCGCGGACGGCGGATCTGAACGGGAACGGCGCGGATGACCTCATCCTGCACCACCCGAGCGGGTCGAACCGGCGCCGAATCGAGATTGTGCTGTTCTGACCCGGCGGGCGTTGCCGCGTGCGGCGGGGGGTGCTAGACTCAAGGTTAGTTGGACGCACGGGGGCTGCTGTGTCGACGGACGACGCCGATATTTCCGGGGGGACAGGCACGCCCAAGAACCGTCCGGGGGGCGGTGACGACGAATCGGGATTGCTCGACTCGTTGCTGAAGGCGTTCGATGAGCGCGAGCATCTCGGGGCCGAAACGGCGGGCGGCGCGCCGGCCGATCCGTACGACGATTCGGGGTATGCGTGGGCGCGAGACGCCGATGCGGCCGACGCGATGGCCGAAGGCGACATCGGCGAGGTCGCGACGGACGCGGAATCGGACATCCAGGCGCTGATCAAGGTGGCGATCGGGTCGCGCGGCGACGATCAGGGTGGCGTCGAGACGCCGCTGGTTTCGATTGACGAAGACGAAATGTCGCGCGCGGCGTTCGAGGAGCTATCCGAAGCGGCCGAGAGGGAGGATGACGCGATTGGCGAAACGATCCCGCCTCCCGCGGCGCCCAGTCCCGCCGACGAACTGCTCAGGGAACTTACCGAAGCGGCCAGCGAAGAGACGGAAAACGTCGAGGAAACGGAGCCCGCAGGGTCGGGCGATTGGCTGACGGATTTACGCCCCGAGGAACCGCTCGCGGATTCGATCGAAGAAACGGAACCCGAATCGGACGATCCTGCGCCGGGTTCCGAAGAAACCGCGTCGCTCCGGCTGACGACTCCCGAGATGGAGGAAGTGTTGGCCGGTGAGCCTGCGGCGGAACCTGAAGCGGCATCGTTCGACGAGCTATTCGAGGACAAGCCTGCGCCGGTGGATGAGTTTGCGGCCGTGAGCGACGAACCGGAACGCGGGGGCGCGCCGGTGGAGTCGGTCAGCGAGACGACGGTCATCGAGGAGATTGGGAGCGAAAACGTCGCTGCGGGTGCGGCGGCATCTGTCGCGCCGCAGCCGGCGCCGGTTCCGGCCATGCCGAAAAAGGAAGCAGCGCCGGCGAAACCTGCGGCGGCGGTTGAACCGGAGCCCGCAGCGAGTCCGGCGCGGCCCAAGTGGCTGCCGCCGTCCCCGATCGACGCGCTACGTGCGCAGCCAGTGCGGGCGGCGGCCGCGATCGCGGCGGGGTTGCTGGTGGGCGTTGTGTCGTTCGGTTATCTCGCAATGAACCGCTTCATGCCGCCCGATGCGGCCGGCGGCGTGGAGACGCCGGTGCCGCTCGACCGGGCGTTGCGGCTTTCTCAGTCCATGATCGATGAGCGAGATTTCGCTGGTGCGTTGAGTGTGCTTGACGCGGCGCTGGCCGCGGCGTCGCAGACCGATGACCTGTACGAGGACGCGCTGTTCCAGCGACTGGACGTGAGGATGAAGCTGTTGCCGGCGGACCTGTCGCAGGCCGAGGCGGACGCGATGCATACGGCGATCGACGAGGCCGTGCGCGACGGGCGGCAGCATCGCCGGACGGCGGAGGCGCTGGTGTGGAAGGCGCTGGTGTACGAGCGGGAGGGGAACGACGCGGCGGCGCGCGCCGAATATCGAGGAATCCTGGAGGATTACGGCACGGCGCCGAATCGCGACGAAGTTTTGCTGCGGCTGGGGAAGCTGGAACTGAACACCGGGCGGCCGTTCGAGGCCATCCAACTCGCGCGGCAGTTCATCGCGGAGTGCCCGCGATCAGGGTTGGTGAACGAGGCGCGGTTGTTGTTGGGCGACGCAAGCGCCGCGGCGGGCGATGCCGACGGCGCGCGGG
This sequence comes from uncultured Nitrospirales bacterium, assembly GCA_964449475.1. Lineage (GTDB taxonomy): Bacteria > Hydrogenedentota > Hydrogenedentia > Hydrogenedentales > VFKU01. The sequence goes on along the minus strand of CAYUZD010000180.1, from coordinate 1,242 downwards.
TCGCGTACATCCGGCTGGCCGAGGATGAGATGGATTCGCCGGTGGGCGCGCTGGCGTTCGAACGGCTGGGGAAGATGGCGCTCGAGGAGGGCCAGCCGAGCACGGCGATCCGCGAGTTGCAGTCGCGCCTTCGATCGGCGACGACGGTCGAAGGGAACGAGCGCGTGTACCTGGTGCTGGCGCGGGCGTACCGCGCGTCAGGCGAACCGGATGAAGCGCGCAATGTGCTCAATGAACTCATCGATTTCTTTCCTGAATCGGAGGTCACGCCGCTGGCGTTCGTGGAATTGTCGCAGGTGCTCGCGGAACTGGGGATGAACCAGGAGGCGGTGCGACTAGCGGAGCGGACGGTGGAGCGGTTTCCGGAGCACGCGGACGTTTTGCAGAATGCGGCGTCGCTGTACGCCAGGTCGGGCGAGCACGAGAAGTCCGGCGTAACGCACTTGCGTGCGTACGAGGCGGGCGCGAGGACGGCGGGCGTACTGCTTTCGGCAGGCCGCGAACTCGAGCTGGCGGGAAAGGCGGGCGACTCGAAGTCCGCTTACGAACGCGTGGTGCTGGAGTATCCGGCGGCGCCCGAGGCGATCGAGGCGCATATCGGCTGGGCGCGCGCGGCGCTGGAACTGGGTGACATCAACGCGGCGTATGCGCGGCTGACGGAAGTGGCGTCGGTGACGGAAGGACGTCCGCGGCAGTTGCCGGTGCTGCGCGCGCTGGCGGGGTTGTATCGCGATCTGGGCCTGCAACAGGAAATGATTGCGACGTACTCGAAGGTCGCGACGGTGACCGACGAACCGGCGCCGCTGGCGGAAGCCGCGGTCCATCTGATCGACGCGAACGCGGTGGACAGCGGACTGGCGGTCGCGCGGCGGGTGGAGATCTCGCGGCTTGAGCCGTCCGACGCGTATCCGTTCCTGCAGGCATGGGGCCGGGCGATGCTGCGGGGCGACGCGGAACTGGCGATTGAACTCCTGCAGCGCGCGCACGACGACTATCCAGGCGAGCGAACGGCGCGGGGCGTCGAGACGCTCATGCAGGCGGTGCTGGCGCGCGGCAAGACGGCGCAGGCGAGGTCAATTTTGGCGGAACTCGAGACTCGCGCGCGCACCTCGGGCGATCCCGCGGATCGGGAATGGTTGGCGTCGTCCGCGGCGCGGTACGGAGACTACCTGATTCAGCGGAACGACTACGCAGCCGCGGCCGAGGCGTATGCGTCGGCATCGGCGCAGCCGGAGACGGCCG
>CAYUZD010000179.1:0-6841 GCA_964449475.1 uncultured Nitrospirales bacterium | reverse complement strand
CTGCAACGCGCATCTCGACGCCTCCGCGACACGCAAACACTGCGAACTCGCGCCGGGCGCCGGCGACCTGCTCCAGAACGCGATCGATCGCCTCGGCTTCAGCGCCCGCGGATATGACAAAGTCCTGCGCGTCGCGCGCACGCTGGCGGATCTGGACGGGACGGACAAGATTGAGGATCGCCACGTCGCCGAGGCGATTCAGTACCGGAACCTTGATCGGCAAGCGTTGTAGGACCGCGTCCCCGAATTCGGATCATCTGGAAACATGCGCGCGCGATTGCGCGGCCCGGCTTGAGAAGATGTGCTCCGTTGGGGCGCAACCGGTATGCTTTAATCAATCGGTGCCTGAGTCCGAGGCGTCGTTGCAGCGAGTGAGCTATTGTGTCCGATCAAGAAACCAAGTCCCGCGTGTTGACCCTGGTCTTCACCGACCTGACGGGATCGACCGCGCTCAAATCGCAACGCGGAGACGTTGCCGGTGGCGACCTGATTGCGCGGCACCGCGAACACGTCACGCGGCTGGCGGCGCAGGGCGGCGGCACTATCGTCGATTGGGCGGGCGACGGTTGCTTCCTCACGTTCGATACGGCGAGCGCGGCGGTGGTCTTCGCACTTCGGTTGCAGCAAGTCCATAAGTACGAGACCGATTTGCCCGGTGTGCGCGCCGGGATCCACATGGGCGAAGTATCGGTGCGTCAGCAGGATGGCGCGCGCCGTGTCGAGGGGTTGATCGTCGATCTGACGGCGCGCATCTCCGGGCTGGCGGATGCCGGACAGGTGCTGGTGTCGAGTGCGGTGAGCCAGAGCGCGAAGCAACGGCTGGGGGTGTACGAGTTCGGCCAACCGATTCGCTGGGAGAATTACGGGCTCTACGCGCTCAAGGGTTTCGGCGATCCGATGGAGATTGGCGAAACGGGCCTGGAGTCCCTCTCCCCGTTTTGCGCGCCGAAGGCAAGCGAGAAGGCATGGCCAAAATTGGACGCACCGGGCGCTGCGACGGCTCCGTCCAGCTCCGCGGACGGCCCGATCCGCAAGCTTGCGGTGCTGCCGTTGGCGAACATGTCCGGCGACGCGGCGCAGGAGTACTTCTCGGACGGAATGACCGAGGCGATCACTACGGAGTTGGCCAAGATAAAGGCCCTGCGCGTGATCTCGCGCACGTCGGTAATGCAGTACCGCAACACGACCAAATCGATGAAGTCGGTTGCCCAGGAACTGGGCGTCGACGCTCTGGTGGAGGGCTCCGTACTGCGTGCGGGCGACGACGTGCGCATTACGGCGCAGTTGATCCGCGGCGCCACCGACGAACATCTCTGGGCGGATTCCTACGACGGCACGATGTCGAGCGTGCTCAGGCTCCAGAAGGAGGTTGCGCTCGCGATCGCGAAGGAGATAAACGTCACACTGACCCCAGCCGATCAGTCGCGCCTGGCCACAGCGCCAAAGGTAAATCCCGAGGCCTACGACCTGTACTTGCAGGCATTGCGGAAGTTCGGGAACCTGACGGCGAAAAATCTCGACGACGTTATTGAACTGTTGCAACGCGTCCACGCTAAGGACCCCAAATTCGCGCAAGCATTTGCGACCCATGCGTACGCGCATTGGCAATGCGGAATCATCGGTCACGGCGACCCCTTCGAGAACTTCCGCAGGCACCGTTCGTGTGCCCGCGCCGCGCTGCGCATTGATGCCGATCACGCGAGCGGGAACTCGGCCGCGGGTTGGGCGGCACTGTCTTATGAATGGGACTGGGCCGAAGCCGAGTTTCGATTTCAGCGCGCGATCGACGTCGACCCGAATGAGGTGTCGGCGTACATGGGTTTGGCGTTCCTCAATGTGGCGCTGGGCCAGCGTGAGAAGGCCTTTAGATACAACGAGTTGCACTTGCAACGGGACCCGCGCACGCTCGCTCCCTACCAGATTATGGCGGTGACTCGCGTGCACGCGGGCGATATCCCGAAGGCGCTCGATTGCATTCAACGCGCCATCGAGTTGCGGCCAAATGTGGTCGTGCCGCTGCTGGACGGCGTTTTCATTGCAGGTCTCGCCGGCCGGATCGATTTGGCCGACGCTTGGGCGGAGCGCGCCGTGTCGGTCGCGGGACGTACCACGCACGCGCTCAGCGTCTGGGCCGCCGCGCACGCACGGTCAGGAGACCGAACCAAAGCTGAGGTCCTATTGCGCGAGGCCGAGGAATTGGGCAAGACACAAACCACCCTGCACTCCCTCGTGGCCGTCGCCGAGACGTCGCTCGGCCGCCACGATCGGGCGCTCGACGCCCTTGAGCGTGCCTACGCCGCGACGGAGCACTACATGATTTGGCTGAATGTCTCTCCGGTTTGGGGGCCAATCCGCCACCTACCGCGTTTCGTCGCCCTCTTGCGCAAAATGAACTTTTCCGCGTCGTGATCGCTTCGTTCGCGGCGCGTCACCGAGCCCGATTGCCACAACGACTCGCCGATGACGCCGCGTTCTGCCGGCATTTTCATTTTTGTCCCGCCAGCGCGATAGGATCGGGTTCGAGATAGAGGCTCGCCGATGATCTACCGTTCCTACATGCCCGCGGCGCCGCTGTCGGAATTCATCGAACGCATCTGGCAGTGCTCGGACGTTCCGTCGGTCCAGCCGGTGCGCATTCTGCCGACCGGCGCGCTCGAACTCGTGATCAATCTCTCCGAAGACGCACTCCGGACGTACGACTCATTGGAGGCGGACCGAAGCGAACACTACGCGGGCGCGGTCGTCGCCGGCGCGTACAAGGAATGCCTCCTGATCGACCCGATGCACCGCGCGGCAATCATGGGCGTGCACTTCAAACCTGGCGGCGCGTTCCCGTTCTTGGGCGCGCCGGCCGACGAACTGACGGGTATGCACGTCGGTCTCGACGCACTCTGGGGATCGGCGGCCGCCGACCTGCGAGAGCGGCTGTGCGCGGCGAGTTTCGATGGTCGCTTCTCGCTGCTCGAGGTCATGTTGGCCGAACGCCTTCGCACGCGGACCGAACGCCACCGCGCGGTGCCGGCCGCGCTCCGTTTGTTCACCCAATCCGGCGGCAGCACCCGCGTAAGGGATGTGGCGCGGAGCATCGGCCTCAGCCAGCGGCAATTCATCCAAGTGTTCGCGTCGGAAGTCGGCCTGACGCCGAAGGTGTTCTGCCGGGTACTGCGATTTCAGAAAGCGCGAAGCCTGCTGCACGACGGCAACGCGCGGGACTGGGCGGACCTTGCCGTCGACTGCGGGTACTTCGATCAGTCCCACCTCATTCATGATTTCCAAGCGTTCGCAGGTCTCACCCCGGCGAACTACCTCAGGCAATCCAGCCGGTACGTGTCGCCGCTCGCCGTTCGGTAGTCCGCATAGTAAGACGTGCTCACTCTCACCCGCCGCGACCGGCGAACGTTTCAAGTGCACGCCGAACGCCACTCCACAAAAGCATCCGGCCCGGCGCGTATACGCGCCGGGCCGGATGTTGGATTCAAATGCGCAGATTTACTTGCCGCGACGCACGTTCTCTTCGCCCAAGCAGGGGCAGTCGCCGTTCTCGTCCGGAAGCACGTCACCCTCGTGACCCGGCTCCGGGTCGCCGCCCGCGTCGTAATGTCCGAGCGCTCCGAACGGCGACAGCTCCTTGGTCTCGATTAGGACGTAGTGCGTCCCATCGGGGGCACGGTGACAAATCAAGACCTTCTCCGCCGGTGCTGCCATCACATCCGGTTGCATCGCCTGCAGTCCGATCATCGCGATCATGACAACGCCCATCGCCACACTCAACCTCACCAGACCCTTCTTCATACGACTCCCTCCAGTCTCACTTCCCATTCGTTGCCTCAGCGGCGCGAGGACGGAGACGTCCGTCCTCCGCGCGGTAAGACGAAGGTAAAGAATGCATTACCTTCGAACGTTCCTGAGCAGATTCCGCAGACTGAGCGAAATCTCGAAGCGCAGGAACCATACCGCAAACGAACCCGTGCCAAAAAGCAGCACGATTAGTGAATATACTGTGGATTCTACGGCTTGTCAATAGCACCTTCAGCGTTCAGTAAACCCTTGGTTGAACGCACTGGCCGGTGGCCAGACGACATCCCTGGGGCCCAATCTGAAGCGCTCCCAGAGGGCGCTTGAGGGCGTAGCGAATGGAGCTGGGTGTTCACCAAGATGAGGCAAATAAGAACTACGTAACGAAGTGCGCGGCGAACACAGTGACAGCCCAGGAGGCCATCCCGGCATACGCAAGCGCGCGCGGGGCGCGGTGGGCAAGCATCGGCTGGAAACCGCGGGCGGCAACAATCGAAACACATGTGACGAGCGCTAGCAGATACGTCGCCTTGATGGTGCTGAAGCTGGGCAACCTCAGCGTGAGGTAGGCCATCGCTGCGACGAAGATCGCGAGACACGCCACCGACAGGATCTCGCCTGATCGGATCGAGCGAACGGGCCGCCAAAGTATCCGCGCGATCCCGATCAACAGAATCGCCGAGGGCAGCAGGCTCCACCACGCGCTCGACAACACGAAGTCGTAATTCCAACCGGGGTACGATGCCATCTTCGCGTCCGGCGGCTGATGGAACCCCGGCAACCAAAACGTCGAGTACAGGCCGTCCCAAAAACCATGGACCGCGCTGTAAAGCGGATAGACGAGCGACTCGCCGAAGGTATAAAACTGTCGCGCCGTACGATATCCCGGTTCCTGCCACCAGATGTATCCCCTCAGCTCTTCCCATCCGCCCACGAAGAATCTGCCGAATCGGAAGTAATTGCGAATGTAGTACCACGCGGAGACCACGGCGGCGACGCCGAACAGCGTCGCGCTGCCGCCAAGAACGAATCGAATGCGCGCCCGGAATGACGGATGTTCTCTTGCCGCCGCGATCAGGATCGCCAGGCCGGCCGGCGGGAATAGCAACAGCGCGGTGGCCTTGGTCAACAGCGCGGCGCCGAGAAGCAGGCCTGTGATCGCAAAGGATCGAGGCCCGCAATGTCGCTGCGGATCTCGCATCACAAGAAACAATCGGAGCAGCACCAGGCTCGAAAACAAGGCCATGAGCGGTTCATTGCCGAGATTCTGCGATTGGTACACATTGATCGGGAGGAATCCCCCGAGCAGTGTCGCAAGCACCTGGGCGCCCTTGTCGTCCGGAAAAAACTCACGCACCGCGAGACAGCACAGGTGAATCTGGATACCCCCGCAAAAGATCGAGATCACCCGCACGACGAGCGCTCCATGCGTCGGCGACAACTCGGAAAAAACGGCATACAGCGGCGCGGCAATCATGTAGTAGAGGGGGGATTGAAACATCTGCCAGCCCTGGTCGGCATACGGTATCGTGTGCTTGCGGAGCAGGAACTGAAAGTACTGCACGTGCGCGTCCACGTCGAACCCGAGACCGTACGGCACCTTCAACACGTTATTGAGGCACAACACGCCCCACGCGATCAGCAGGCCCCACTGCGCCACGTCGGCCGTCGACCAGCGCAAAATTGCGCGCGGCAGCCGGTCGTAGAAGAACGCGATCAGAAAGACCAGCACGAACACGGGCGCCGTGACCGGCAGCGTGCGCGCGAACGCCGTGTGCACCGGCGGCAACTTCTCGCCGATATCGTTCGCTTGCGGCGCGTCGACCGAGACCGCGTTGATCCATTCCGTTCGTTCGTGATTCTTCACCTGCCAGTCCGGGCCGCTGTGGATCCCCAGTTGAGGCGAGTACGCAAACACGACAGGCGGGCCCGTGCGGTTGATGACGGATATCGCCAGCTCGTGTTCGCCGGGCGTCGCAGGCCGGATCTTGATGAAGTGCGGTGTTTTCCATTCCGAATGGTCCTGAGAGCCGATCGAGACCGCCACGCCATCGAGGTACACGACGCCGTAACGGAATGCGTAGACAATGAGGTCCGCCTCTTCGATCCGCTGTTCAATGGTGAACTTCGTCCGGAAAGCCGCCATGAAGTCCCGCTTGCCGTGGGTCTTGGGGCCCTCGAGCTCCGGCATGCGGATCCATTCGGCGTTCGGATGGGACTGCAGGAACGCCACCTCGGGATCGGCCATGAGGCGGTGCCATTGCCAACGCGCCCCGAGGATCGCCACCGACAGAATCAGGACAGCACCCAGAAAAAGCGAGACGGCGCGCAATAGTCGATTTCCTCGATACGCAATCTATCGGCATCGATTGCAGGACAAACGCACATTGTAAGAGAATAGCGCGTCGTGAATAAACCGTTGAATCCGATCAAACCCGGCACAAGGCGACTCACCCGGCAGACGCTGACGTTTGCTGCAGTGGTGTACGTCGGCGCACCGATCGTCCTTGTCTATTTCTGGGCCGCGGACAACTTCTACACGCGGATGGAGCAGTGGTACGCGATGAACATCTCGTTGCAGAGCGTGGATCCAACTCGAGTAGCCATCGACGATCCGGAGGCGGACATCAGCATTCTCGAGAGCCTGGTCACGCCCGAATTGCGCCGCAGCGGATTCGTCCGGGACCTGCACGCGCAGTGGCGCGCAGACCGGAACTGGGCGATCCGCGAAGGCGATCTCGAAGAGTTCAACATCACGCGGGACACCGCCAACGTCGTCGTGCTGCTGCGGATGGATTCATCGAGCGCCGAGGGTATGAGCTACAGGGAAGTCCGCCAGCGTACGTCCTGGGAACGCATCGGCCGCGCGTGGTATCTCGCGAGCTTGAAGAATGAGGATACCGAGGACCGGTTCGAGCCCTGGCCGGGCATCGTGGTGCCGTAGATCCAGCGAGACGCTTCTCGCGCCTCGTCACTCCTCGGAGGGATCCGCAGCAGACGACGCCCACCACTCGTAGATCCATTCGCCGCCCAAACGGTACGTCGC
>CAYUZD010000178.1:0-6876 GCA_964449475.1 uncultured Nitrospirales bacterium | reverse complement strand
CAAATCCATGCCGGCGCGCGCGTCGAGAGCATCGCGTCGCTCATCCGCAAGATCGACGTGCTTCCCACGTTGCCCCAGACCGTGCAACAGGTGCAGGAAGCCGCGTCGTGCCCGGATTCCTCGGCGAAACAGGTAGCGAAGATCGTTTCGCACGACCCCGCGATCAGCGGCAAGCTACTGAAACTCGCGAACTCGGCCGCCTACGGGTTTGCGCACAAGGTCGATAACGTCGAACTCGCGACGTCGCTTCTCGGATTGCGGGAAACGATCATGGCCGTCACGTCGGCCGCGGTGGTCGCCGTGACGGAAGGCTCGAAGTTTTTCGATCACGAATCCTTCTGGCGCCAGTCAACTCTCTGCGCCGCCGCCGCGAAACAGATTGGCGCCGCGGGCGGGATGAAGAAGGTGCCCGGACTGTTCACGGCGGGCCTGTTGTGCGAAATCGGCCGGTTCGCGTTGTCCGAGGCGGCGCCGGAACGGTACGCGAAGATCCAGAAGGGCCTGCCGGACGCGGAACTGATCGTCGCGGAGGAGAAGGCATTCGGCATCGGGCATTGCGAAGCGGGATTCCTGCTGGCGGAACATTGGGGCCTGCCGGCGGAACTCGCCGAACCAATCCGGTATCACCTCGCGCCGGATCAGGCGCAGTCCTGCCCGGAAATTACGGCCGTGGTGGCGCTTGCCGCACGGTGCGCCGATGCCCACGCGCGGAGCGAGTCGGCCGGCCCGTCGGTGTTCGCCGGGATCGAGCCGGCGATACAGCGGCTGGGGATCGGCATGGACGATCTGGTCTCGCTCTACGAATCGCTTGGGGACGCCTGACCGAATCGGGCCCGCGCGCGCGTTTTTGCTAGGATAGCCGCGTAACGCCGAGCGGGGCCGGATGTCCAGGATCGTCATCACCTATTCAATCTTCTCCGCGCTGCTTTTTGGGGCCTTGTTCTCCGCGTTCTTCATCTCGGGCCTCGGCGCGCCGGGCGAAGCGTGGCAGCCCGACCAGGAGACCGCGGCACCGGCGGACGCCGGACCGCCGCCGGATCCGCTCACGGCCGGCCTGGACTATCCCGCGCTGGAGGACGGCCGGACCTACCGCGTTTCGCACGTGACGAAGCTCTACACCGAACCGAGTCAATCGAAGCAGGACGCCGCCTCGTTGCCCGACCGCGGTTTCTTCACCGTCCTGGGCAAGGTCGACGCGGAAAACCTTCGCTGGTACGCGGTCGCGGTGTCGGACGGAGCGGAGGAACACTCGCGTTACGTCCTCGCGAAGGAATTGAACTTCAAGCGCGTCGTCCCGATGTACTCCGAATCGGAGAAGGAAGATCAACGCAAGGCCGAGATCATGCAAATGGTCGCCGAAATGGGCGAGCAGCGCCGGGCGGAGCGACTCGCCGCGATGCCGCCGCCGGAACCGGAGGAACGCGCACCGGAAACGTTTGGCGAGTGGTGGTCGATGACGGCGGATCGCATGGGCGGCGCGCAGCCCGCGACGATGGTGGTCTCGGCGATCGCCGCGGGGATCGGCACGGTGCTGACGATCGGTTCGATCCTGCTGGTCATGGCGCTGCGGCGCGAACACACGTGGGACCGGGCCGGCCCGCACGATCTGGACGCGGAATGGGCCGAGGCCACGCGCGAAGACGTCGAGGAGGACGTCTACGCGGACGCGCATTCGGGCGGCTCGGACCAGCAGTCGTGACGGTCGCGCCGGACGAGTCTGCCGCGCGGCGGGCGTGGTTGCCGCGCATCTGGGCCTTCGCGGCTGCGTACTCGTTCGCATTGCTGTACGCGAACTACCAGACGGGGTTCCACGTCGGCCTCAACGATTTCTGGGGCAACTACTACCAGGCGGAGAATCTGGATCTCTCGAATCCGGAATCGCTCTACGACGGGTTCTTTCCGATCGGTTACCCGCTTATCCTGCGTAGTCTGCCGATTGACGACCTGGTTGCCGGCGGATTCATGCTCGCGGCCGCGGCGCGTCTCGTGTTTCTCGGCGCATTCGGCTCGATGCTGCTCGCGCTGATATCGGGACCCTGGGCGATGGTCGCGACAATCTCAATCGCGCTCGTGCCACGCATGTTCCAGCACCTGCTGACCCCAGCGGCGGACATCCCGATGTTGATCTTCCTCACCCCGGGCGCCGCCTTGCTCGCCGCCGGCGTGCTGCTTGAAGCGCCGCGGCGCAGGCGGGCAGGCACGATGATTCTGGCCGGCATCCTCCTCGGCGCCGCGGGGCTATTTCGCCAACACGCGCTGGCGGCGGCGTTGGGATTCATGTTCGGCTGCGTCGTGGTGCGGCCAAGGATGGTCGCGTGGGTTTTCCTCGCGGGCGTCGCTTGTACCCTCGCGTATTCGCCGCAAATGATCCTGAGCGTGCTCGCGGGGCATGGGCCGCTGGAGACCGCGCAGTACGTGAACGTGTACAAGATGGTGCACGGGGTCGAGCTGCGCGGCGTGCCGCTCGATCTGGCACCCGGCATCGTGGGGATCATCGAGGATGATCCCGCGGCGTTCGTGCGCGCGTGGGCGGAGCGCTTCGCGGGGATGCTGCCGCTGTTGGTTCCGGCGCTCATCGCGGCGATGTGGCGGGGTGACGTTGTGATGCGACGACTGGGCCGGATCGTGCTCGTCGCGGGATTCGTCTACTTCGCGGCGGCCGCCATGGGCTGGAGCCACCGCGCGGTGCTGCCGATTATGCCGTGGACCGTCGCGATTACCGCGGCACTGCTCTACCGGGTATACCGGCTCGTCGCGGCCCGGAATGAGAATTCCGGACGCCGCCTCGTCGCTGTCGGCACGGCGTGCCTCGTCGCGTTAGGGTTCGTCTCCTCGAACCAGAACGGCGAACTCGTGTCGATCTACCTCGCGGACCATCACCGGTACTCGATGGTCGAGCAGTACGTCGAGATCGACGGCGTCGTGCATCCGAAACAGGTGTACACGACCGACGGGAGCCTGTATCTCCCGCTGACGTCGCCCCACTTCCCCTATTTCGACGGGACCTGGTTGATGTTCGGCAGCTATCAGTACGCGGAACGATATCCGAGGCTGCGCTACGACTCGCTGGACGTGTTCCACCAGGATTGTGTCCGCGAAGGCATCACTCATCTCGCGCTGACGGCTAACGCAGGCGAAGTATCGGAAGTCCTCGGCGACTTGCGGTCGAATCCACGGGTCCAGATCGGGTTCGAGTACCTCGGATCGGTCGCGGGCTACGAACTGTTCAAACGGAGGTAGGCGACAACGCTTGCCGGAGTTCTTCGACGATTCCCGGAAGCGCCGGGTCGTCCGGGAATAGACGTTGTCCTTCGAGGGATACCTCCAACGCATCCGATAGACGTCCAGCGCGCGCCAACGCGACGGCGAGCAGCACGTATCCCGATCCGGTCTCGCTCGGATGCTTCACGGCGCGTTCGAGAATCGGAACCGCTTCGTCGAACCGGCCAAGTTCAACCAGCAGCGATCCGAGGTTCAACGCCGGAGGATACTTCCGCGGATCGATCGCGAGCGCGCGTTCGAACGCGGTCACCGCCTCCTCACCCTTCGACTGCATCCGCAAGGCAGAACCGAGGTTCGACCACGCCGCCGCCGACTCCGGGTCCGCCGCGAGCGCCGCGCGAAGCTGTTGCTCCGCCTCTTCGGGCCGGCCGCGGCGCAGGTAGGACACGGCAAGCTGCACGCGCGCGGGAACGTTGTCCGGCTCGATGCGGATCGCGCGCAGGATGAGGGATTCGCTGTCGCGCCAGGCGGCCTGTTGTTTCCACGTGACCAATCCCAGCGCGGCTGATGCGGCGATCAGGGCCGCGACGAACCGAATGCGCCATGCTTGGAAACGACGCAGGAAAGACACCGGCCAGCAGACCATGAACAGGATTCCGAGCAGCGGCAGATACATGTAGCGATCGGCCATCGCCTGCGTCCCCACCTGCACGAGGCCGATGGTCGGCACCAGCATGCCGAGAAACCAGAGCCAACCCGTGAGGACGCTCGGTGCGCGGCGCCGCAGGAGCCACGCGATCACTGTGACCGTCGCGAGGAGCGCGCCGGCGGCCTCGCCGTGCCACAGCGGACGCGCCGCGCCGAGGTGGGCATAGGGAAACATCAGATCGAGTGGCCAGAACGTGTGCGAGATGTACCTCGCGTAGGCGACCGCGGCGTTGTTCACGCGCGCGAGGAGGCCGACGCTTGCCATTTCCTCCATCGTCCCGCCGGACCGCTGGGCCACGAACGTGATCACGCTGAAGATCACGACCAGTGCGAATAGCGGCAGCTTTTCGACGACGAGAGCGAACAGCTCGCGTCGCCCTGTCGTTCCGCCGGCCAGTTGCATCCGGGCGAGCGGCCAGAAATCGAGCAGCAGCAGCACGGCGGGGAAGGTGACGGCCATCGGTTTCGACAGACAGGCGCAAACGAACAACAGTAGGAGCAGCGCGTAGCGTGTCCACACCAGGCGCTTTATGTATCCGAGGTACGCCGCCAGGCCCAGCAACCAGAACACGCCGCTCAACAGATCCTTGCGGCTGGACACCCACGAGACGGACTCGACGTGCAACGGATGCACCGCAAACACCAGTGCGGCGGCGAATGCCGCGCCCCGCGCGCCCGTCATCCGCGCGCAGACGAGAAACACGAGAGCGGAATTGATCGCGTGCAAGAGGATGCTCGTGGCGTGGTGCCCGCGCGGATCGAGTCCGAACAGCTGTACGTCCAACTGGTGCGATAGCCAGGCGAGCGGCTGCCAGTTCGCCGAGCGAGTATTGGTGAATGCCCAAAGAAACCCCTGCGCCGTCAGCCCCTGACGGACCATTTCGTTGCCCGTGACGTAGACCTCGTCGTCGAAATCGAGAAACTCGTTCGAGAGCGAGGGTACATAGACGCACAACGCGGCCGCGAAGACGCAGAGGGCTAACGCGAGTTTCAACCGCCGGTCCGGGCTCATCCCGTCGTCGTTACCCAGCCGCCGCTGAAGGGGATGATTTGGCCGACGATGAAGTCGGCCCGGTCGGACGCGAGGAAGGCCGCGAGCCACGCGGATTCTTCGCCGCGGCCGAGGCGTTTGGCGGGGATGACGCCGAGCATGCGTTTCATGAGTTCGGCGTTCGCGATCATTTCGGGAGGATAGTACGCGGGATTCTCGACGTAGTTCTGCGCAATCGCGTTCACCTGCACGTTGTGCCGCGCGACTTCGAGGCCGACCGCCCGGATGAACGAGTTCTGCGCGCCGCGCGCGGTGCAATACGCGGCGAGCTTCGGGATCCCGCGGATGGGCGCGGCGGAGTTCATGGCCACGATCTTTCCGGACTTGCGCGCGATCATCTGCGGCAAGACCGCGCGGGTCAACCGCATCAGCGGGTGCACCATGTCGTCGAAGTAGCCAAACCAGGCGTCGTCCGGGATCTCGTGCGCGAACGCCTCGAACCATTTCTTCTCGCACAGGTTCGCGATCAGCACATCCACGCGGCCCGCGGCGTCGATGATCCGCTGCGCAGCGGCCGGGTCGCGCAGGTCAGACGTGTCGGCGATGACGTCGGCACCCTCGGCGCGGAAGACTTCGATGGTCGCAGGCCCCATGAAGTCGTTCGCGCCGGTGACGACGACGCGCTTGCCCTCCAATTGTCCTGCCACGTGCTCTCCTCAGCCTCTGAATCGAGCGAAACCAACCTATTTCAACGCCTGTTGCGCAGCGATCACAGACTTTAGCCCGGTCGCGAGGTCCGCTGCGGGACCCTTGCCCCAGAAATGAACGAAGTAAAACGCCGGCTGTTCCCCATTCATGTGATTGTGGAGCGCGACGACATTGATGTTCGACGCCCGCAACGCGCGCAACACCGGCTGGATTTCGTTGACGGTCATGATGAAGTCGCCGTCTACGGCTGCGAGCGCGGCCGTTCCGCTGAACGCGGCCCAGGTGGTCAGTCCCATTGAGCCGCCAACGGGGGTGCCGTCCATCGTGCCGTTCCGTCCCCAAGTGAACTTCGCGACGCCGTTCGAGGTCGCCGCGGTCGCGCCAAGGATCGCCTCGAGCGGTTCTGCGGAGATGGCGCCCGGCGCGACGACCGGCCCGGGGAACCGCGCCGCGGGCTGCGGGGAAGCTGCGCGAACGGCCTTGATCGCGTCCCACGCCGCCTTGACGCCGGCCGCGAGTTCCTCCGCAGCGCCATGCCCGCCGATGTGCATGAAGTAGACCTTGGGCGAGTCGAACACGAAGTGGTTGTGCAGCGCAGTCACTTCGAGGCCGTGCGCGAACGCGGCGTCCATCGCCGGGTTAATTTCGTCCTCGAAGACCACCGTGTCGCCCATGAGCATGGTGCCATGACTCGTCTCCTTGAACGCGGCCCACGAACCGAGCCCGGCGAACGGATCCAGCGCAAGCCCATCGACAACGACCTTCACATCCGTGCGCGGCCAGCCGATGCGCACCACGCCGTCGTCCATGGTCTGTGTCTTCGCGCCTGAAGCCGCGGCAATCGCATCGGCGTCGAGCGCCGCGTGTGCAACGGTCGTGAGACAGACGAGGCCAAACATGAACAGAGTCATGTATTTCATTGTTCGTTCTCCTCAGGGTAACGGTTGCGCGGCAGCGCGACCCTCCCGTTACGCATACACCAGTTTCGCGAGGCGGCGTTCCGACTCGCGCATGCTTCGGACGGTGTGATAGTTGATCTTCCACGCGTGCGCCATGTAGTCGGCGAGGCGGTTGTTGTTCTCGTCGAACAGCGGGTACCACTCCCCCACGTCGTGCGCAATCACGTGGTCGAACACGAACCGGTGGACCTTCTCGTACGCGTCGAGATATTTGTCGTCGCCGAAGATTTCGTAGGCGTCGAGCAGCGCGACGAGCGTCTCGGCCTGCTGCCAGAACTCCTTGTTCTT
>CAYUZD010000177.1:1345-6899 GCA_964449475.1 uncultured Nitrospirales bacterium | reverse complement strand
CAACGTGTTTCCCATTCACATCCCGTCGTTGCGCGAACGCCGCACCGACATTTTGGAATTGGCGAACTATTTCGTGGACAAGTACAGCAAGGCGAATAGTAAGCAGGTGCGGCGTATCTCGACCCCCGCCATCGACATGCTTTCGACGTACCATTGGCCCGGGAACGTCCGCGAGCTCGAGAACGTCATCGAGCGCGCCGTGTTGGTGAGCACCGACGACGTGCTGCACGGGCATCACTTGCCACCGACGCTGCAGAGCGCGGAAGCGAGCAACACGGTGATGAAGGGCACGTTGCAGGAGACCCTCGATCGCGTCGAGAGGGAAATGATTGTCGAGGCGCTGAAGAACTTCCGCGGGAACAAGAGCAAGGCCGCGAACGCGCTCGGCGTCAGCGAACGCATCATGGGGTTGCGCGTGGACAAGCACACGATCAACCCGCGCGACTACAAAGCCTCGCGGCTGCGCTAGCGGACCTGTCGTACGCGACGAACGGCGCCATTCGCGATCCAGTCCGCGCGAAAGTCGCGCCGCCTCCTCTACGAAATCGCCACGATCGGCGCGTTTCCCACGCACTCGTAGAATTTTTTCGGCAACATTACCAATCCGTAGCCGATTCCGGCGTTCATACATTTTGGTGTGAATCTGATTTGCCCGCGTTTGTCCGCACGCCGCGCCTCTTTCGTCATTTCTTTCGTGCAGATCACTGCGCGTCGCGAGTCGATATCGTCGTGGCACGCACGTTGCTCTCCGTACATTCAGTCCCGGGATTTGGACGTCCGCGGGATCAGGATCCAGTCGGGTCCGGCGCGGCTGCGACGGCAAGAGCTCACCGTAGGCGATCGCGTCAGTCGTTTGCGCAAGGTTGGACACACCATCCTCCGATCAGCGGGGGACGCTTACTCTGAAGGAGAGGGCAATGGGTACGACGTGGCATCGGTGGGCGGCGCTGGGCGCGCTGCTTGTGGTAGCGGGAGGGGCCTGGCTGGCCGCTTCCGGGGCGTTCGCAGAGGAAGCCGCAGCGGACGTGGTGGAGGAAGTCGCGGCTGTGGTCGAGGAGGAGGCGCCGCCGGTCACGCCGATGGACGCGCTCTTCACGGCGAACAATATCTGGATGATGGTGTCGACGTTCCTGGTGTTCATCATGCACCTCGGGTTCGCGACGCTGGAGACGGGGCTCACGCGGGCGAAGAACTGCGTGAACATCCTGTTCAAAAACACGGCGGTGCCGGCGATCGGGTTGGTGACGTACGCGTTCATCGGGTTTAACCTGATGTACCCGGGCGACTTCAACTACATCGCGGGCTGGTTCGGGTTTGCCGGGTTCGTCATCGATCCGGGCGACGCGGGCCAGACGATCGAATACGTCGGCGGCAAGTACACGTACTGGACGGACTTCCTGTTCCAGGCGATGTTCGCCGCGACGGCCGCGACGATCGTCTCCGGCGCGGTCGCGGAGCGGATCAAGCTCGGCTCGTTCCTCCTGTTTACGACGTTTTTCGTCGGTCTCGTCTACCCGTTCGCGGGTTCGTGGAAGTGGGGCGGCGGCTGGCTGAACGACCTCGGCTTCTATGATTTTGCGGGTTCGACGCTGGTGCACTCGGTCGGTGGTTGGGGCGCGCTCGCGGGGGTGATCGTCCTGGGGCCGCGCATCGGGAAATACGTGAACGGCCAGACGAAGGCCATTGCGGGTCATAGCATGCCGCTGGCGACGATCGGCGTGTTCCTGCTGTGGCTCGGCTGGTTCGGGTTCAACGGCGGCTCGGTGCTGAGCGCGGACCCGAATCTCGTCTCGCTCGTGCTGGTCACGACGAGCCTCGCGGCGGCGGCGGGCATCGTCGGTGCGATGTTCACCACGTGGATCGTGCAGAGGAAGCCGGACTTCTCGATGGTGCTGAACGGCGCGCTGGCGGGCCTCGTGGGTATCACGGCGGGCGCGGACCAGGTCACGGTGTATGAAGCGATGCTCATCGGCGCGATCGCGGGTGTTATCGTGGTGTTCTCCGTGCTCGGGTTCGACAAACTCAAGCTCGATGACCCGGTCGGCGCGCTTTCCGTACACCTCGTGTGCGGCGTGTGGGGCACGCTGGCGGCCGGCGTCTTCGGCGCGCCGCTCGTCATCCACCAACTGATCGGCATCGGCGCGTACGCGGCGATCGCGTTCCCGGCGGCGCTGATCTTCTTCCTCGCGCTCAAGTACAGCCCGATCGGCCTGCGCGTCAGCGCCAAGGAAGAAATCGGCGGGCTCGATGTCGGCGAACACGGCATGGAGGCGTACAGCGGCTTCCAGATCTTCACGACGACGTGATGACGGCCGCACGCTGACCTTCAACCGAAACCTGACGACAAGGAACAATCCACATGAAACTCATCATTGCCTACATCCAGCCCGAACGCCTGAACGCGGTGAAGCAGTCGCTGTTCGAGGTGGACGTGAAGAAGATGTCCGTGACCAACGCGCTCGGGTGCGGCGCGCAGGGCGGGTTCCACGAGTCGTACCGCGGCGCGGACATCGAGGTGAACCTGCTCAAGAAGGTCCGGCTCGAGATCGGCGTCAACGAGGACTTCGTGCAGACGACGATCGACGCGATTGTCCGCGGCGCGCGGACCGGCACCATCGGCGACGGCAAGATCTTTGTCCTCGACCTGGCCGAATGTGTCCGCATTCGGACGGGTGAGCTTGGAGCGGAGGCCATCGGTTAGCCCCGTACGCCTCCCTCTCCGTCCAAGGGCGGCGCGTTCTCTGGTAACAGGGAACGCGCTGCCCGCTTTTGGGGACGAAGAACCAACCACCGATGGACGCTGATGGACACCGATAAAGTAGACGCCGCTGAGGTCCTGGCGCGGCCTGTGGGACTTGCTCTCGGTTTGGCAACTGCCGCTTGTCGTCTCATCGCTGTAACTCCTTCTATATATCCTGCACAGGTGTTGCCCTCGCGGTGAGGTGGGAAAGCGCGTGTGAGAAACAAGGGGGCGCTCGGAAACGGCCCTTGGGAAGGGCGCTGAACAAGGTAGAAACAGTTGAAGGGGATCGGGGAAATGTCGGTGGAAGGCTTGGATCGGGTTCTGGGGAACAATAGTAAAACTGTTGACAGATTGGTGTGAAATTTGGCGGAGGAGTGAGTCAGGCGCCGGGGCGCTGGTAGAGGTGGCGCTGGAAGCTGGAGAAGGCGCGTCCGATTCCCTCGGCAGGGCCGAGGTTGGCGACGGCGTCGGATATGGTGCGGTAGCGGAGACGGAGTAGCGGGGCCAACTTCTCCTGGTCGAGTTCCTCGACGCCTTCTTTCACGTAGTGGCCCAGGACGAATTCCAGGAAGGCCTTTTGTTTGGCCGTGAACTGGGAATCGAGCGAGATTTTGGCCCGCTCGGCGCGGATTTCGCGCGTTTCGGGGGGAAGGGCATAGGCGATATGCGCCAAAACGTCGAACAGGTCGCTGTTCTCGGCGTCGATGATTCGCTGCATCTCAGCGAGGACTTCCCGCTTGAAGCCCTTCTCGGCCAACCCGTCGAGGAGCTTTTTGCGGGTATCGGGTGCGCTCCAAAGTGCGCGCAACTCGTCCTCATCCCTGAAGAATTCGGGTAGTTTTCCGAAGAGCATTTCCATGAACTGCTGGGCGGACATGGGCGTGCCGTCGGGATGCCAGAAGGTGGTCATCATCATGTGCTGGATGGTGCGCGCCTTGCCATCGGCCAGTTTCACCTTGACCTTTTGACGTGGCGCGTAGGGTTCGGGCTCCTCCTTCGGTCCGTTCGGCGGTTCGTCTTTGGGTTTCGGTTCCTTCGGCTCTGGTTCGATGGGTTCGCCGTCCCATTCAGGGTCGAGGAAATTGAGATGTGCCTTCACGAAATCCCAGATGGTGAAGTAGTCCTTGCCGTCGTAGAGGCGCGTGCCGCGGCCTATGATCTGCTTGAACTCGATCATTGAGTTGATGGGCCGCATCAGGACGATGTTTCGGATGTTGCGCGCATCCACGCCTGTGGAAAGTTTTTGCGAAGTTGTCAGGATGGTCGGGATGGTGCGCTCGTTGTCCTGAAAGTCGCGCAGGTGCTGCTCGCCACGCTCGCCGTCATTCGCGGTCACGCGGTGGCAGTAGTTGGGATCGGGATTCATCTTCATCTGGTTGATGAGGTCGCGCACCGCGAGTGCGTGATCTTGTGTCGCGCAGAAGACGAGTGTTTTCTCGCGCTGGTCTATCGCGTCCATGAAAATTTTCACGCGTTTCGTTTCACGTTCCTTGATCTCGATGATCTTGTTGAAGTCCGCTTCGACGTAGCGCTTGCCCGTCTCGATTTCGCCTTCGATCAGTTGATCGTCGGGCGTGTAGACGTACTCATCGAGCGTCGTGGCGATCTGCTTTACGCGGAAGGGCGTTAGGAAGCCGTCGTTGATGCCTTCTTTGAGCGAGTAGACGTAGACCGGGTCGCCGAAGTACTTGTAGGTATCGACGTTGTCCTTGCGCTTGGGCGTGGCCGTGAGGCCGAGCTGGACGGCGGGGGCAAAGTATTCGAGGATGCCGCGCCAGTTGCTTTCGTCGTTTGCGCCGCCGCGGTGGCACTCGTCGATGACGATGAAATCGAAGAAGTCGGGTGGGTACTCGCCGAAGTAGTGCCTGGCAGCGCCGGACGCTGGAACTTCGCCAATCGGGAGGTTGGCGTTCCCAGGGCCGGTCATGAAAGTCTGGAAGATGGTGAAGAAGATGCTGGCGTTTTTTGGGACGCGGCCCTTCTTGCGGATTTCATCGGGCGAGATGCGTGCGAGGGCGTCGTCGGGGAAGGCGGAGAAGGCGTTGTAGGCCTGATCGGCGAGGATGTTGCGGTCGGCGAGGAACAGGATGCGCGGGCGGCGATCGGGTTTGCGCGTGAGGTTCCAGCGGCTGTGGAAGAGTTTCCACGCGATTTGGAACGCGATGAAGGTCTTGCCGGTGCCGGTGGCGAGGGTCAGCAGGATGTGCTGCCTGTCCGCGGCGATGGCTTCGAGCACGCGATCGACGGCGATGTCCTGGTAGTAGCGGCTGGGGTGTGAGCCGCCTTTGTCCTCGAAGGGCACGGCGGCGAAGCGGTCGCGCCAGGCGTTGGCCTTGGCGAACGTGCGCTTCCAGAGTTCGTCCGGGCCGGGGAAGGCGAGCACTTCGCCTTCCTTGCCGGTCTCCATGTCGATCTGGTAGACGCCCTGGCCGTTCGCGGCGTACGTGAACCGGATCGCGAGTTTGCCGGCGTAGTCCTTCGCCTGCGCGACGCCTTCGGTGAGCGGAGCGTCCCAAGGTTTCGCTTCGACGACGGCGAGCTTGGTGTTGCGGTGGATGAGCACGTAGTCCGCGGTGAGCGGTTTGCCGCGGCGGCCCGCGCCTTCGATGCGGCCGGGCGCGATCGGGTATTCGCGGCGGATGCGGCTGCCCTCGACCGTGCCCCAGCCCGCTTCCGCGAGCGCGGGGTCTATGTGCTCGGCTCGGGTCTCGGCTTCGTTCATGAAGTTTTCCCGGGAACGCCAATCTCCCGATTGGCGCGGTTGTCGACGAAGTCGCCAATCCGGAGATTGGCGTTCCCGGCGCGTGCGCT
>CAYUZD010000177.1:0-1335 GCA_964449475.1 uncultured Nitrospirales bacterium | reverse complement strand
CTGGTCCATGGCCAGTCAACGCTCCGCCGAACCAGTCCGGCCTTTACGGGGTTCTGGTGGATGTATTCAACGAGTTGGTGGTAGTGATTTTCGTCGCGAACATAGCGGTCCCAATACTCCCTGTGCCAAACACCGCCAATCAGGAGATTGGCGTTCCCGGTGGATCTCCAGTAATCTCGTACGGTTCGCGCGGTGAACTTTTTCCAGGAAGCCACGATTTTCGCGACGGTCCAATTGTTTAACGGCTGGAAAAGGATGTGCACGTGATTGGGCATGACGACCCACGCGTGCAGACGGTACCGCTGGTTGTCGAAGTGAAATAGGACCGATTGCACCATCGCGGCGATCTCGGGCTCGCGCAGCACACAGGAGCCGTGCCCCGCGTCCAGCCACGACTCAATGCGCTTGCGGCGTTCCGCATCCTGTTTCTCTTTGGGAATGCGATTCAACTCTTCCGACAGGCGATCCAAAACAGTTTTCGGAAGACTGTCCGCTAGGTGAAAGGTTACATGCTGGATCACATCGGCATGCTCAAAATGCGGTAAATACCCACGGGTATGCCATTCCCCGCTGGGACCGCCGCCGGGATTGCCCTCGGGAACGCCAATCTCCTGATTGGCGCCCTTGGGGCTAGGCCCAGTCTCCCGGCTGGCGTTGGTCGATCCCGTCACCCCGCCAATCGGGAGATTGGCGTTCCCGGCGGGGGCGATGTGCTCGGCTCGGGTCTCGGCTTCGTTCATGGGTGGTTAGAGTTTGCCGGTGAAGGCTTGGTGGAGGACGGATTTCTTGAGAGCGTCCAATGCGGCGAGCTTGCGCTCGTAGATGGAGGCGAGGCGTTGGATTTCTTCCGATAACCTCAACAACTTTTCAACGATGACGTATTGTTGTGCTAAAGGTGGAATTGGCAGCACAGCTTTCTTTACGAGGTCGCCGCTGATGTTTTTGACAACCGAACCGCTCGCAAGTGAAGCAAACTGCGATTGGACGATGGACGACGAAAGCAGGTAGTAAAAATAGTCGGGATCTATCGCCGTGTTCAGCCTCAAAACAAACCAACCATCGTGAATATAGCCGCTCGTCTTCATAATGTATGGTCGACCAAACGACATCGAATTTGTGAGAATGAAGTCGCCTTCTTTGACAAATCGTGACTGTTTAGCACCTTCTGGCGTTATCTTCTGCGCTGTTGAATAGACATACTTTCCGCCTTCCTCGGTGTCGCCGATCTTAATCCAATTCACCCCTTCGGATTTCGTAGTGAAATATTCTTTAATAGGTCGCGGTGAGCTGCCTCGCTCGACGATGCAGACTCTGTCAAGAGTTCGATCCACCCAC
>CAYUZD010000176.1:2618-6925 GCA_964449475.1 uncultured Nitrospirales bacterium | reverse complement strand
GCCTGCGCGGACGCAACTCGCTGAAGCGGATCGTGATACTCTCGCCGCGCGGACGCCGGCTCGATCAGGCGCTCGTGCGCGATCTCGCCGCCGGACAGGACCTCGTCCTCGTCTGCGGGCGATACGAGGGCATCGACGAGCGCGTCGCGATTGCCCTCGGTGCCGAAGAGATCAGCATCGGAGACTACGTGCTCAGCGGTGGAGAGTTCGCCGCGCTCGTCGTCATCGAGGCCGTGAGCCGCATGCTGCCGGGCGTCGTCGGAGACTGGGAATCCGTCGTGACCGATTCGTTCTACGACGGCGTCCTCGGCCCGCCGCAGTACACGCGGCCGCCGGAGTTCCGCGGCATGCCGGTGCCGGACGTCCTGCGCCAGGGCAACCACGCGGCGATCGCGCGCTGGCGCCGCAAGGAGTCGCTCCGCGTCACGCACGCGCGGCGGCCGGAGTTGCTGAAGGAAGTATCAAAGGAGGACCGGGTCCTCCTGAAGGAAATAGAACAGGAAGAGGCCAATCCACCGGGCGGAAACGCGCCGGGGCGGAATACAGGAGACACACCGTGAACATCGTCGATCAGATTTCCAACGCACAGATGAAGTCGAAGGACCAGGTGCCGCAGTTCGGCGTCGGCGACACGGTGCGCGTCCACTTCCGAATCGTGGAAGGCGAAAAGGAACGCACCCAGGTGTTCGAGGGCGTCGTCATCGGACGCTCCGGCGGCGAAGGCCCGCAGGCCCGGTTCACCGTCCGCCGCGTCGCCTTCAACGAGGGTGTCGAGCGCATCTTCCCGCTGCATTCGCCTCGCCTCGAGAAGATCGAAGTTGTCCGCGCGGGCAGCGTGCGCCGTGCCAAGCTCAACTACCTGCGCGATCGCTCCGGCAAGGCCGCCCGCGTCAAGGCCATGGGCAAGGGCGATCGCATTCTCGACGAGACCGGCCAGGAAGTCCCCGTCGCCGAGGCGCCGCCTGCCCAGGCGCAGCCCGCCGAGGCCCCCGCGAAGGAATGATTCGCCGGGCAATCGCGCCCGTCTGCATGGTATTCTCTCGAGACGGCAGGGGGCCGTCCCGATTCCCATTCATGCGCACGATTCGATGCTGATCATTTCGTCACACCCCTGGTTCGAGTCCACGGACGCAAATGAAAACACGGCGTTCGAACGGAAGGCGGCCCAGGCCGGCGCGCGTGCCATCGCCGGCGTGGACGAAGCCGGCCGCGGGCCACTTGCCGGACCCATCGTCGCCGCAGCCGTGATCCTCGGCGTGCCCGTTGACGGCGTGGACGACTCCAAGCGCCTCACCAAGTCCCAGCGCGAAGCGCTCTTCATCGAGATCACCGGCGGATCGCACGCCGTGGGCATCGCCATTGTCCCCGCCGAACGCATCGACGACATCGGCATCCAACGCGCCAACTATGAAGCCATGTGCCAGGCCCTCGCCGCGCTCCGGCCCCAACCCGATTTCGCCCTCGTGGACGGCTTCGCCATTCCCGGCTGCGCCGTGCCCCACTGCCGCATTGTCAAGGGCGACCAGCGCTCCTGTTCCATCGCCGCCGCCAGCGTCGTCGCCAAGGTCACGCGCGACCGGCTGCTGCTCCTGCTCGACGACGCCCACCCTGAATACGGCTTTGCCCGCCACAAGGGGTACGCCACCGCCGAGCACCTCGAAGCCATCGAGCGCCTCGGGCCCTGCCCCGCGCATCGCCGGTCGTTCGCGCCGCTCGCGCAACGCCTCGAAACCATGGATCTGTTCGCCCAGGGGGATCGCATCGCATGAAACGCAGTACCGTCTTCAGTTGTCTTGTCCTCCTCGCCGGGTGCGCCTCCACCGGCCAGGCGCCGCAGCCGCGAAACAGCGACGCCCGCGACCTGACCAAGGAACAGCGCGCAGAGGCGCTCTCGCACTACCTCAGCTCGCTCATCTACGAACAAACCGGCGACATCCCCGCCGCCATCAAGGAACTCCAACAGGCCGTAGACCTCAATCCGTCCCCCGAACTCATCGTCAAACTGCTCGGCGCCTACTACGTCAACGAGGACTACGAAAACGCCGCCGCAACCGCCGAGAACGCCATCAAGCATGACCCCGGCAACGTCGTCCTCCACATCTGGATCGGCCGCATCTACTATCAGCTCGGGCGTTACGATGAAGCAAGCGCCGCGTTCGAACGCGCCATCGAACTCAACCCCGGAAACGCCCTCGCCTACGAAGCCCTCGCGCAAATCGACGAGGAGACCAACGATCTCGTGGGCGCAGTCGATACCTACGAACGCATGATCGAGATCACGCCCGATTCCGCCTTTCTTCATTACCGGCTCGGTATGAATCTCGTCGAAATGAATGACGCCGAATACGCCACGCGCGAACTCGAGCGCGCACTCGAGCTCAACCAGGAGCTCGCCCCCGCGCGATACATGCTCGGCCTGCTCTATATCGACGCCGGCCGGTACGACGACGCCATCGCGCAGTTGGAGACCTTCCTCGGGGACAACCCGACCCATGCGCAGACGCGCGCTAACATCGCCGCCGCGCTCGCGCGTCAGGGAAAGTACGACGAAGCCATCGATCGACTCACCGCGATCGTCGACAGCCCCGAGGCCGAACCCGATCACCACATCCTGCGAACGTTCCTGATCCTGCGCCGCGGCTCGCCCGTCCCCGCCGCGATGACCGCAGCGCCCAACGGCGCCCCCCTCGTCGGCTCCGTCCTGCAGGCGCTCGTCAAGCGCGTTGCGGGTGAGCCCTACGCCCCGCTGCTCGAATCGCTCGACGCCGCCGAGGGTGACCTCGATGCCGAGTGCAGCCAGTACGTCAACCGTATCATTTCGATGTTCGGCGACGACGCCGGCGAGTTTCTCCGCGCGCAACTCGAAGCCGTCCTCACCGAGGGCGTCCGGTCCCGCACCGCCGCCATCGTCCTCTCCCGCGCACTCATGTCGCTCGACGACCACCAAGCCGCCGCCGACCGGCTCAACAGCGTCATCAAGCAATACGGCGATGAGAAATGGGCGTACTACTACCTCGCCACGTCCTGCCAGGAACTCGACCGGCCGGCGGACGCCGAAGCCGCGCTCCGCAAGTGCATGGAACTCGATCCCACCGACCCCGATGTCCTCAATTTCCTCGGCTACCTCCTCGCCGACGAAAATATCAAGCTCGCCGAGGCTGAGGATCTCGTCCGGCGCGCGCTGCAGCTGGACCCCGAAAACGGCTTCTATCTCGACAGTCTCGGCTGGGTCTATTACCGCCAGGGCAAGGCGAAAGAGGCCGTCGACTACATCCGCCGCGCCATCCGATCGATGGAGTCCGACGACGCCATCCTCCGCGATCACCTCGGCGACGCCTATCTACTCGACAAGAACGCCACCGCCGCCGTCCGCGAATGGCAGCGCGCCATCCGTCTCGATCCCGAAATCGAAGGCGTCCAGCAAAAAATCGACAAACACGCCCCCAAGTCCAGACAAAGATAGTGGCGCAGGCATCCTGCCTGCGGGGGTTTTGCGGCGAATTCGGGAGGGTCGCGCACCCGCGCGACCACAGCGCACACTGTCCGACTCAAAGTGCCAGCGGCGCGCCCCGCCTGAGAATCAGGAACCGGCCGTCCCGCTCCAGCGTCACCGTCCGCTCATCGGGATTGAACTCGCCGATAATCCAGCCATCCCATACCGTGCTGCCGAGGCCGATCGTGATCCGCTCTGTCACGCCGTCCTCGAACGTCAGGTCAACGTTGAACTGCGGCGGCTCGCCGTTCGACACGATGATGCCCGTCAGGTTCACTTCCGGCCCCGCCGCCGATTCGACCGGTGCGACTTCGTCCTCAACGGACTGTTCCGCCGTTGACTCGCCCACGGTCACGCTGGCGACCGGTGTTTGAGTCTCTACCGCTGGCGGCACAACAGTTGCCGGCGCTTGAGCGCCCGGAGTCACGGCCGGCGCAGCTTCAGGCGCCGGAGGCGCCGCGATCGAGAATTGTTCCTCAATGCTCAAACCCGGCGCCCGCTGTTCCAGTGTCACCCGGTATTCGCCCGGCTCCAGTACAAACGGAATCTCCTGCGCGCCGCCGGACGGCACCGTGAACAGCACGCTGTTGTCGCCCGGGCGTCTCGCCGCAAACATCGGACCCTCGCCCGACGCCGGCGCATACGACGTCGGGCCCACGCGACGCTCGACAAGAAAACGATACCCGTCCCGCGCATCCGACGGACGCGCGAGCAGATGCACCGGACGTCCGCCGGAGTTTGTCACGCGAATCACGCCCGCCCCAACCGGGTCCGCGGCCAGCTCAACCGCCAACCTTGGTTCCGGACGCGACGC
>CAYUZD010000176.1:0-2518 GCA_964449475.1 uncultured Nitrospirales bacterium | reverse complement strand
TTGTCCCGCGCCACGCCCAGCGCCGCCGTCGCGGTCTCGAGGTCCGACGTATAGTCCTTCTTCAGTTGTTGCAACCGGTCCTGGTAAAACCCCACGCGCGCCCGCGCCAGCAACCGCTGTTGCGCGACTTCTTTCTTGAGCTCTTCCGACTCGCGGCCGTCGCCCATCCGCTGCACTGCGTCGAGACGTTGCCGCACCACCGCGCGCTGCTCGAACGCTTCGCGCAATCCCGTCGTCAGCGACGCCAGCGGCGCGCCCTCTTCCTCCGGTTCCGCAGGCAGACTGATCGGCGCGTCGTCGCCCGGAATGCTCTCGATCGACAAATCGAGCAGGCCGCCCGCGAGGTACGGGTCCCTCGCCGCCAGCCACCCCCGCAGGTTCTGTTGCCGCCGCTCAAGCCGGTCCCGCCGCGCCCGAAACTTGTGCGCCGTATCGCGGAATTCCTCCCACCCCACCTCGCCCACCCGCGCCGACAGCCTAAGCTGGGCCAGCTTCTCCTGGGTGTTCGCCAGTTCAATGGCCGACTCCATCAACACCTGGTGCAGATGATCGTTCAGCCTCCGTCGCGCCTTCCGCACGCGCGACAGGTGCCCCTCCAACTCCGCCAGCAGCATCTCGTCTTCGTGGTCGTCCAGTTGCAGCGTATCGAGCTGCCGCGAAAGCTTGTAGTCCAGGCTACACAACACCTGCAAGGGTAACAGCGGATCCAGCGGGATGGACGACGCGCTGCGCTTGGGCTTTTCCGGCGAAGGCGTCTTCGTACTCTCCGCCACCGGCGGGCTGTCGAGCAGGTCGAGCTCCGTATTCGGCGTCGAGTCCGCGTCTTCGCCGTCCGTCGCCCGTTTTGCAGCCGCCAGCGCCTGTTTCGCCTCGCGCTCTTCTTCCGTCAGCGCCGCCGCCTTGGGCTTGCCCCGCAGGAATTCAGGATGGTCGCGGAGATGGATCTCCGTCGTGCCCTCGGGCACTTCGTCTTTGCGGGGAATCCGGATCTTCTGCCGGCACGCGATGCACTTGCCCGGAAGACCGTACATCTTCTCGGACACCTTCATCTTCTGCCCGCACAGGCAGAAAACGCGCAGCGTGCCGCTCTTTACGTCGGGCATCCGGAGGATCCCTTCTCGCGGCCGGCCGCGCGCCGTCCACGTGCGCCGGCCGCCTCCCTCGTCCCCCTACTCTCGCATACCCCACACGGTTTTACAAGTCATTCGCGCGCACGCACTTCCGCCGGGAACGCCTCCGCGCCCATCCGGGACTTTATTTCACCCGAACCCGTCGGCGATACTTTGGGCGCTGCCGGGCTGGCCGCGAACCTATCTACGGGGGAACGAATGGCGCTCACCACCACCGCACTCCACGAATACCTCGAGACCCACTCGCCGGACCAGGTCGACGCAGGTTTTGTCGCCTATCTCGCCAACTTGACCGAGGTCCATCGCGTCGCCCCGGCCATCGCCCGCGGAATCGTGCAGGAACTCGCCGATCAGCGCAGCTACCTCAAACTCATCGCCAGCGAAAACTATTGCAGCCTCGCCACGCAACTCGCGATGGGCAATCTCCTCACCGACAAGTACGCCGAGGGCTTCGTCGGCAACCGCTTCTACGAAGGCTGCGACAACATCGACACCATCGAGGCCTATGCCGCCGAACAGGCCCGCAAACTCTTCGGCGCCGACCACGCCTACGTCCAGCCGCACAGCGGCGCCGACGCCAATATGATCGCCTTCTGGGCCATCCTCTCCGCGCGCATCGAGACCCCTGCCATCGAAAAACTCGGCAAGAACTCCGCCGCGCTCCTCACCGACGCCGAGTGGTTCGAGGTCCGCCGCCAGCTCGGCAACCAGCGCCTACTCGGCATGGACCTCGCCTCCGGTGGCCATCTCACCCACGGTTACCGGTTCAATGTCTCCGCCAAAATGTTCGAGGCGCACAACTACGGCGTCAACAAGCACACCCTCCTGCTCGACTACGACGAAATCGAGACCCGCGCGCGCGAGGTCAAGCCGCTCGTCCTCCTCGCCGGATACAGCGCCTACCCCCGCGCCATCAATTTCCGCCGCATGCGCGAAATCGCCGACAAGGTCGGCGCCGTGTTCATGGTAGACATGGCCCATTTCGCCGGGCTCGTCGCCGGCGGCGTGTTCCATGGCGACGAGAATCCGATCCCCCACGCCCACGTCGTCACCACGACCACGCACAAAACCCTGCGCGGCCCCCGAGGCGGCATGGTCCTCTGCACAAAAGAATTCGCGCCGTTCGTTGACAAGGGCTGCCCGCTCGTCATCGGCGGTCCCCTTGCGCACATCATGGCCGCCAAAGGCGTCGCGTTCACCGAAGCGAACACGCCCGACTTCAAGTCCTACGCGCACCAGATCGTTGCGAACGCGCAAGCGCTCGCCGAAGCGTGCATCACCGAAGGAATGAATGTCGTCTCCGGCGGCACGGAGAACCACCTCCTCCTCATCGACGTCCGCTCGTTCGACCTCACCGGCAAGCAGGCCGCGTCCGCGCTCCGCGACTG
>CAYUZD010000175.1:1983-6946 GCA_964449475.1 uncultured Nitrospirales bacterium | reverse complement strand
TCGCCCCCACCAGCCGCTACGGCTCGCCCCAGGACTTCATGTTCCTCGTGGATACGCTCCACCAGCACGGCATCGGCGTCATCCTCGACTGGGTACCTTCACATTTCCCGTCGGACCAGCACGGACTCAGCTACTTCGACGGCACCCATCTCTTCGAGCACGCCGACCCGCGCCAGGGTTTCCACCCCGACTGGCAGAGCTACATCTTCAACTACGGCCGCCACGAGGTCCGCAGCTTCCTGATGAGCAGCGCGATGGCCTGGCTCGACCGCTACCACATCGACGGTCTGCGGGTGGACGCGGTCGCCTCGATGCTCTACCTCGATTACTCGCGCAATCCGGGCGAATGGATCCCGAACGAGTACGGCGGCCGCGAAAACATCGAAGCCATCACCTTCCTCCGCCGGTTCAATGAGGAGATCTACCGGCACTATCCCGACGTCCAGACCATCGCCGAGGAATCCACCGCGTGGCCCATGGTCAGCCGGCCCACGTTCGTCGGCGGGCTCGGCTTCGGTCTCAAGTGGGACATGGGCTGGATGCACGACACGCTCGTCTACATCGGCCGCGATCCCATCCACCGCAGGCACCACCACCACGAACTCACGTTCCGCCAGATCTACGCCTACACCGAGAACTTCGCGCTCCCGCTCTCGCACGACGAGGTCGTCCACGGCAAGGGTTCGCTCGTCGGCAAAATGCCCGGCGACGACTGGCAGAAGTTCGCCAACCTGCGCCTCCTCCTCGCCTACCAATGGGCGCAGAACGGCAAGAAGCTGCTGTTCATGGGCGGCGAATTCGCGCAGTGGGCCGAGTGGAACCACGACGCCAGCCTCGACTGGCACCTCGCCGAATTCGACCGGCACCGGGGCGTCCAGCGGCTCGTGCGCGATCTCAACCGCCTCTACGGATCGGAACCCGCGCTTCACGAGTTCGACGCGGACAGCCGCGGGTTCCAGTGGATCGAGGCGAACGACGCCGGCGCGAGCGCGCTCTCGTTCCTGCGCCGCGGCAAGCGCGAGGACGAATGGATCGCCGTCGCCCTCAATTTCACGCCCGTCCCCCGCCACAACTACCGCATCGGTGTGCCCGCCGGCGGACACTGGACCGAGGTCCTCAACTCCGACGCCATCGAATACGGCGGCAGCGGCCACGGCAACCTCGGGGGGCGCGAGGCGGCGCCCGTCGGCGCACACGGTCGTCCCCACAGCCTGTGCCTCACGCTCCCGCCCCTCGGCGCGGTCTTTCTCCGCCACGGAGCGCCCCGCGATTGATTAC
Source organism: uncultured Nitrospirales bacterium (assembly GCA_964449475.1). GTDB lineage: Bacteria > Hydrogenedentota > Hydrogenedentia > Hydrogenedentales > VFKU01. The sequence goes on along the minus strand of CAYUZD010000175.1, from coordinate 5,668 downwards.
CTCCGCCGTCATCGCGAGGTGCGGGGTCTGCGACGAAGCAGCAATCTCGTCGTACGGTAATCACGCGATCTTGCCGATTATGCTACCCTCCCCCCGGGAACCTCGCACCTTCCTCGCCGTGTCGTCATGAATCGCTTCGTCTGCATCCACGGCCATTTCTACCAGCCGCCGCGCGAGAACCCCTGGCTCGAAGAAATCGAGCGGCAGGACTCCGCCTTCCCCTACCACGACTGGAACGAACGCATCACCGAGGAGTGCTACAGCCCCAACGCCACCGCCCGCATCCTCAACGGCGACGGCCGCATCGAAAAAATCGTCAACAACTATTCCCGCATCAGCTTCAACTTCGGCCCCACACTGCTCTCCTGGCTCAAGCAGCACCAGCCGGAAGTCTACCGCGCGATTCTCGCCGCCGACCTCGAGAGCGGCGCGCGGTTTTCCGGTCACGGGTCCGCGCTCGCCCAGGTCTACAACCACATCATCATGCCGCTGGCGAACGATCGCGACAAGCGCACGCAGGTCGTCTGGGGCATCCGCGACTTCGAGTCCCGGTTCGGCCGCGCGCCCGAGGGCATGTGGCTCGCCGAGACGGCCGCGGACCTGCCCACGCTCGAGGCGCTCGCCGAGCACGACATCGCGTTCACCATCCTCTCGCCCTACCAGGCCCGGCGGTTCCGCCCGATCGGCGCGCGCGAGTGGCTCGATGTCTCCGGCGGCAAGATCGATCCGCGCCGGCCCTATCGCCAGATGCTGCCCTCCGGCCGCCACATCGACTTGTTCTTCTACGACGGCCCCGTCGCGCAGGGCGTCGCCTTCGAGGGTGTGCTCAGCCGCGGCGAAGACTTCGCGCGGCGCCTCACCGGCCCGCTCGACGACGACCCCGAGCATCCGCAGCTCGTCCACATCGCCACCGACGGCGAGACCTACGGCCACCACCACCGCTACGGCGACATGGCGCTGGCCTACGCCCTCGACTACATCGAGCGCGATCCGACCATCGCGCTCACGAACTACGGCGAGTACCTCGAAAAGTTCCCGCCGGAGTTCGAGGTCCAGATCGAGGAATACACGTCGTGGAGTTGCGCGCACGGCGTCGAACGCTGGCGCGCGAACTGCGGCTGCCACAGCGGCGCGCACCCGTCCTGGGACCAGGAATGGCGCAAACCGCTACGCGAGGCCCTCGATGCAATCCGCGACGACCTCGCCGCCCGGTACCAGACCGAAGCCGCCACGCTGCTCACTTACCCCTGGGCCGCGCGCGACGACTACATCGAGGTCGTGCTCGATCGCAGCCCGCAAGTGCGCCAGGCCTTCCTCAAACGCCACGCGCTGCGCCCGCTCGACGCCGCTCAACAGACGCGCGCAATCAAACTCCTCGAAATGCAGCGCAACGCCATGCTCATGTTCACCAGTTGCGGATGGTTTTTCGACGATCTCTCCGGGATCGAGACGGTCCAGGTCCTCGCGTACGCCGGCCGCGTGATCCAGCTCGCCCAGCAGCTCTTCGGCGATCACATCGAAGAGAAGTTCCTCAAGCGGCTCGAACCCGCGCGAAGCAACCTGCCGCGGGAAGGCAACGGCCGCGAGATTTACGAACGTCACGTCCGCCCGGCCTTCGTCGATCTCTCCCGCGTCGGCGCGCACTACGTCATCTCGTCGCTGTTCCACGGCGACCGGCCCGAGACCATCCACTGTTACCGCGTCGATCGCGAGGACCACCGCTCGTTCGAGATCGGGCGCAACCGCATGGTCCTGGGCCGCGCGCGGTTCGTATGCGACATCACGCTCGAGGAAGCCACGCTCGATTTCGGCGCCGTGTACTTCGCGCACCACACAGTCAACGCCGGCGTCCGGCTCTACCGCGACGAGTCGGCCTATCACGCGCTCGTCGATGAGGCCTCGCGCATCTTCCAAGCTGCCGACTATCCGCGCATCATCCGCACCTTCGACAGGCACTTCGGCGATTCGAGCTATTCGCTGTTCTCGCTGTTCCGCGATCAGCAGCAGGACGTGCTTGACCAGATCCTCGAATCGACCATCTCCGAAATCGACACCGTCTACCGCGCGGTCTACGAGGACCAGGCCCCGCTGCTCCGGTTCCTGCACGAGCTGGGTGCCCGCGTCCCGCAGCCGCTCCAGATGACGGCGGAACTCGTCCTGAACGCGCGGCTCAAGGCGCTGCTCAGCGCCGATGATCCCCAGCTCGAAAAAGTCGCCCACGCGCTCGACGAGGCGCAGGGTTCCGGCGTCAAACTCTACGAGACCGAACTCCAGCTCGCGTTTCAGGCGGTCATCGAACGCAAGGCCCGCGCCCTCGCCGCCGCCCCCGAGTCGCTTACCGCACTCAACGAACTGCACCGGGCCGCGCGCATTTTCAAAATGCTCCCGTTCGCCGTCGGTATCCGCCGCGCGCAGAACATTGTGTACGCCCTGGTCGCCTCGACCTACCGCGCCAAGGCCGGCCGCGGCGCCGGCGACCCCGATTCCGCGCGCTGGGTCGAGACGTTCCGCGCGCTGGCGGATATCTTTCACATCACGCTGGCGGAGTAGAGCGCCCCCTCGTTGTGGGATCGCGGCGTTCGCCGTTATCATTCCTCGTTTGCCGAAACAGACCGAGAGGGACCGCGATGCCCGCATTAGATGGTTTGCGCATTCTCGACATGACCCAGTACGAAGCGGGGACGTCCTGCACGCAGGCGCTGGCGTGGCTTGGGGCCGATGTCGTCAAGATCGAGCGGCCCGGCACCGGCGATCCCGGCCGCGGACTGGATCTCGGCCTCTGGGAAGATTCCGAGTACTTCGTCAATTGGAACAGCAACAAGCGCAGCGTCACCATCGACCTCGAACAACCCGAGGGCCGCGCGCTCCTGCTCCGCATGGCGCCGCACTACGACGTATTCGTCGAGAACTACGGCCCCGGCGTGATCGAGAAACTCAACCTAGGCTACGACGTGATGAAGGCGGCGCACCCCGGCCTCATCTACGCCCGCATCAAGGGTTTCGGCACGAGCGGGCCCTACTCCGGCTACAAAAGTTTCGATGTCGTCGCCCAGGCCGCCTCCGGCGCGATGTCCACCACCGGGCCCAACGACGGCCCGCCCATGCGCATTGGCCCCACCATCGGCGACGTCGGCACCGGTATGCACATGGCCCTCGCCATCACCGCGGCCTACGTCCAGAAACTCCGCACGGGGGAAGGCCAGCTCATCGAGGTCAGCATGCAGGAGGCCGTCACCTACTTCATGCGCACGACCATGGCCATCGGCTCGAAATGGGGCTCGCGGCCCGCCGAGCGCCGCGGCAACGGCAACAACCCCGTCGTCAACCTCTTCCCGTGCACACCCTTCGGGCCAAACGATTACGTCTACATCATGTGCGTCACGCAGAAAATGTTCGAGACGCTCTGCGGCGTCATCGGACGGCCCGATCTCCGCTCCGACCCGCGATTCGTCTCGCACAAAACCCGCCGCGACCATGCCGACGCGCTACGCGAGGAGATCGCCGTGTGGACGCGCGAGCGCACCAAGCGCGACGCGATGAAGATCCTCTGCGACGGCAACGTGCCGGCGAGCGCGGTGTTCGACACGACCGACCTCTTCAACGACCCGCACCTGATCGAGCGCGGGTTCGTCCACAAGATTCAGCACGAGGAACTCGGCGAGGTACCGCTGCTCGGCTGGCCGCC
>CAYUZD010000175.1:0-1883 GCA_964449475.1 uncultured Nitrospirales bacterium | reverse complement strand
GCGCCGTCCCGCCCGCGATCAGCCACGCCGCCTTGTGCGCCTGGAAACACCACTTCCGCGCCGCCGCGACCTGCAACGCCACGCCCGCCGCCAACGCCACCCACTCAATGTACGCCATTACGCCCTCATCCCGTCAGTACCCGCGCTTCCACACGAGGTACGGCAACAATCCCCACTGCAAAAAAAACGGCGCCGCGTCGTTCCGGTCCCAGTCGCACGACACCAGCCCGCCGCTCAAACTCCGCGCGTACGCCCTCGGGGTCAGTTTCCCCGACGCCATCAGGTGCGCCACAACCGGCAGATCCGTGATCCACTTCGTCCACACCGCGCCATACGTCGCCTCCGACGTCTGCCGTTCGCCGTCCACGAGGTACCAGTACAGCTTCTCCGGCAGGTTCCCCACCACGCGCGACGCCAACGAATGCCAGCCCCAGCATCGCGCATTCACCTCCAGAAACTTCAGCGACCCGTCCCGCGCGTCCCGTTTCCACTCCACCTCCGCGAGCCCCGTGTACTTCAGCGCCATCAGCGCCTTCCGGCTCAGCCGCTCGACTTCCTCGTCGTATCGCGCGACGACGCACGTGCTCGCCCGGCCGAAGTCCGGCGGATGCTGGCGCAGGCGGCAAGCCGTGAACGCCGCCACCGGTTCGCCGTCCACGAACAATCCGGCGTACGACCACTGATTTTCGCCGCCGCCGGGGATTAGTTCCTGATACAGCAACTCCTCGACCGGCACGTGGCTGAATTCTTCCGCAAGCCGCCGCTTCAGCTCGCCCACCGACCCCACTTGGATCGCCTTCTTGTTCGAGTGCTGCTGAAACGCCTTCTTCACCGCTGGCTTCACGATGAACGGCCCCGTGAAATGCCCCGGCGCGGGCCACTCCGCGCCCGGCTTCGGCACGAACGACTTCGCCTGCGGCAGCCCGGCGCCGTCCGCCCACGCCACCGCGTCTCGCTTGTCGAAAAAATGACGCACGCTCTCCCACGCCGGCCCCGCGTACCGGTACACCCGCTGCACCGCGTCGTAGTGCTTCGCGAATTGCAGCACCTGATCGTCGTGCGTCGGCACGAGCACCCAGCCGCGGTACCCTTCCTGCTCCGCCAGCCGCTCGAGCCAAGGCCAGAATTCGTCGCTCGAGTACTTCGGAGACTGGTGCCGCCGCCCGCGATACCGCGAAAATCGCGCCGGACCCCACGCCTCCTCGTCCACCAGCGCCGTCGCGATCCCGGCCGCGTGCGCCTGCCGCAGCACGCCCAGCGCCTGGTACTCTATGCCCAGGATCAGCATGCCCGGTCGGTCCCCGGACGGCGTCGGTTCGGCGGTCACTGCGGTCGGCTCCCCCTTGTGCGGCGCGCCGGAACGCGCCTCACCGCGCGAAGTTTACCGCATTTGGCGCACGCACGGGGAACGCCCCCGGCAAAAACAAACCGGGACGCCCACCTGCGCGGGCGCCCCGGAAAATCGTAGTGACTTCGAGTTACTTTTCCATCTTGCCTTGGATCGTGAACACCTGGCCGTTCGGGCCCGCGGGGATGCCCAGCTTCAGCGTCTCGCCCTCGACCGTGCCCGAGATGTTCATCGGCTCTTCGCCGGGAATCGTAGCAACGCCAGTAAAGCTGTCGCCCGTCCAGACCAGTTCCGTGATCGGCGCACGGCCCACCACCGGACCCAGGTCGATGAACCAGCCGCCGTCGCCCGTCCGCGGAATGTACACCGCGCTCGGCGCAATCTTCCCGTTGTTCGGGATCATCACCTTGAACACGTCGCCGGGGTGCTCCGCCGCCAGTTCCGCCAGCTTCGCGATCACCGGGCTCTCCGTCGGACGCGGCCGCACGCCCTCGTCCACGATGTAGTCCACGAACCCGATCATCATCTCGTCGTA
>CAYUZD010000174.1:0-6987 GCA_964449475.1 uncultured Nitrospirales bacterium | reverse complement strand
TGGTCGGTGACACATTCCCGCTCGGCTGCAAGTTCTCCGACAAGATCGTGTATCCCGAATTCTTCTCGCTCAATCCCGACTCGAAGGACGCCGGCCTGATGACCGACTGCGGCATCTACGAGGAAGGTTGCGGGCTCGACAACGTCACCATGTCGTGGGGCCACGACGAGTACATGTACCTGATCGCGAAGGATCACCTGCCGGAGTCCGCGCTGTACATGATCCGGTATCACAGCTTTTACGCGGCGCACCGCGAGGGCGCATACGACCATCTGATGAACGACCACGACCGCGCGATGTTCAAATGGGTGAAGGCGTTCAACCCGTACGACCTATACTCGAAGGCCGACCGGCCGCCGAACATCGCGGAACTCAAGCCGTATTACGAAGACCTCATCGCGGAGTTCTTCCCGGACAAGGTCCGCTGGTAGGACATCGTTTGGACTTTCGTGTGCCACCCCTAAGCTCTGCTTAGGGGTGTTGTCTTTTGCACGGTCGGGTTGGAGAATCGATATGGACGATCGGCCTCCATTCCATACATCGATCCAGGAGATCCTCGATTACGCGATCGTGGATCTCAAATACGTCTACGTGGATTTGTGGTCGTTCGTGCATCTGCTGTCGGGATTGCTATTGGGGATGGTCCTGGCGCGATGGATACGGCCGGTCATCGCGCTGGCCTGGGCGATTGGCGTAATTCTCGCCTACGAAGTGGCGGAGCTCGCGCTGAACGACATCCTCTTCGTGCCCGAGACGCCCGTGGACACGATCTGGGACGTGATCGTGGGGTTCGCGGGCGCGTTCGTCGCCCTGCGCATCACGACCGCGCGAGCGCGGCGCAAGGCGAAGCCGGACGAAACGATTTACCTGTGAAGTTACACAGGGCCAAGTTGAACCCCGCTTGACCGTCCACCGGATCAATTGAGTTTCTTGGTCATCACGACGCTGCGGTACGCCGGGACGATGCAATCGTCGCGATCGACGATTTGAAACCCCATTCTTGCGTACATTTCGACCAACGCGACCGCATCCTCGGCTGTGTCCAGCGCCAGTTCGGTCGCCGCGTCGGCCCGGGCAACACTCTCGACATAGTTGAGCAGACTCGTGCCGATGCGCTTGCCGCGCCGCGCGGGATCGACGCCGAACTGGCCGAAGACCGCCACGCCCGGCCGGCGATACCACGCGGAATCGAGGTTCGCGCCGGGCGGATAGTACGTAACTGTCCCGACCACGGCGCCGTCCGAGACCGCGACGAAGCACCGGCCCTTCGCGATCCGCTCGCGCGTCTTCGCCTCGGACTGATCGACCGCGGTGAATCGCAACCCCTGCGCGCCGAGCTCGGCGTAGGCGCGGTGCAGTAGCGCTGTAAGCTGTGCGATGGAATCGCTCACGCTCCAGGCGCGGATCTCGACTCCAGCCGACGCACTCATGCGGGCGAGCGGGTCAGGCCGGTTGTCCTTTGAAGTCCAGGTTCGCTGCGATCGCCTGGACGAGCAGCAGCGCGCGCTGGATGCTGAGGCCTTTGGCGATCACGATGTTTTTGCCACCGTACTCGATTTGCACCTTTTGGCGCGTCGCAAGGATCGCCTCGCCGGCCGCGAGGCCGACGCCGGTTGACAGTTGTCCCGCGGTCGCCGAGGCGGAGCCGATCGCGGTCGTGGCTTCCCGGCGTTGCTGATCGTAGTAGGCCGGGTCGTGCGTGTAGTTATATTCCTGTTGTTTATGGAGCGCAAACACGCGCAAGATTTGCGTGCGATCGAACGATTTGCCTTCGACGGTCATAGTCTTCTCATCAATAACGATTTCGCGTTTCCGTGACCGCCAGTACGCCATACCGGCTAGCGCCGCGATTGGACCACCGATGAACACGACTCCGCCAAAGGAAATCCCTTCGGCTTTCACGCCAGGTTGCGGTGTCGGCTCGGTCATCAGCATGAAGATAAAACCGATCAGCATGAACAGCACCCACCATCCGCAGCCCGACTGGAACCACAGCCGGTCCTGCCGGTAGCGAATGGTCTCGTGCCCCCCGCTGTCCGAGATTTCAAAACCGTAGTCGTAGTTCTTCGCCATGATCTCCCAATCCTCCCGATTCCGCGCGTGGTAGATACTACTCGACACCAACTACAGCATACTACCGGACCTAATGCCGCGGTTCCCTTCGCTCATCGCGCGTCGTCCGAGGATTCGCGATCACTTCGCGGCGGCCGTTTCACGCTTGGCCTTGTCCATTTCCTTGAGTTCGCGTTTGAGGATTTTTCCGGTCGGGCCGAGGGGGAGCGACGGGACGACCTCGATGACGCGCGGGTATTTGTAGGCGGCCATGTTTTCCTTGGACCACTTGACGAGGCCGGCGGGGTCGGGGTGTGCGCCGGTCTGCGGGACGACGTAGGCCTTGACCTCCTCGCCGTGCTGGTCGCTGGGCACGCCGATGACGGCGCAGAGCGAGACGTCGGGGTGGGTCATCAGGACTTCCTCGACCTCGCGCGGGTAGACGTTGAAGCCGCCGCGGATGATCATGTCCTTCTTGCGATCGACGATGTAGAAGTAGCCGTCTTCGTCCATCTTGCCGATGTCGCCGGAGTGGAACCAGCCGCCCTTGAACGCCTCGGCGTTGGCCTCGTCGCGCTTGTAGTAGCCCTTCATCACGTTGTGGCCGCGGATGACGATCTCGCCTTCCTTGCCGACGGGCACGTCGTTCATGTCGTCGTCGACGACCTTTACGTCCACGCCCCAGATGGGCATGCCGATGGAGCCGACCTTGCGCTCCTTGTCGGGCCGGTTGAACGTCGCGGTGGGCGAGGTCTCGCTCAGGCCGTAGCCCTCGAGAATTTTGACCTGGTACCGGTCCTCGAAGCCCTTGAGTACCTCGACCGGCAACGACGCACCGCCGGAGATGCACATGCGCAGCGTGTCGCGGATTTTGTCGAAATCGACGTCCTGGCCCCGGTAGTTCAGCAACTCCCAGTACATCGTCGGCACGCCGCCGAAGATCGAGATGTTTTCCTTCGCGAACAGGTGCAGGACGGTCTGCGTGTCGAATCGCGGCAGGAGCACCATCGTGCCGTTGTTGAGGATGGTCGAGTCCATCATGCTGATGCCGAAGGAGTGGAACATCGGCAGGACGATGAGCGTGCGGTCGTCTGGTTCGAACTCGAACAGGCGGCTCGAGACCATGCAGTTCATCAGCATGTTCGAATGGGTCAGTTCCGCGCCCTTGGGCCGACCGGTCGTGCCGGACGTGTAGATGATGAGGCACGTGTCGTCCGCGTGGCACTGCACCGCGTCGCACTTCGGCGGCTGGTTGTGCATGAGTTCGCCCAGCGTCTTCACGCCCGGGATCGGCGAATCGCCGCCGGGCACTGTCGGGATGATGTAGAAGTCTTTGCACGATTCCGTCTGGTTGAATCCTTCGTACCCCGCCTTGCCCATCGGCATTTCGGGCGTGCCTTCGAAGCAAATGTAGAGCACGGCCTCGGAATCGGATAGGTGGTACTGGATTTCGCGCGCGCGCAGCAACACGCTGAGCGGGACCATGACCGCGCCCGCCTTCAGGATGCCCATCCAGATGATCGGGAAATACGGCAGGTTGGGGCACGTCAGCGCAATCTTGTCGCCGCGGCGGATGCCCTTCGCCTTCAGGCCGTTCGCGACCTGCGACGCCAGCGCGTCGAGTTGTCGATACGTCAGCCGCACGTCGCCGAGGACGATGGCCTCCTTGTCCGGCGTCTCGCGCACGGAGCCGTCGAGAATGTTTACGAGGTTGTACATGGTTGCTCCTTCGAGTCTTATCGGGATTCCAGTGCTACTTCGGGCAAATCAAAATCCATTCGTAACGATTCGTCCACGGCCGTAAAAACTTCCTTCTCGAATTGGTAGAGCTTCTTGGACTGCTCATCCCAGGCACGGGCCGTCATCGTCCATCTGCCTGAGGGAACGCTGTCAAACGCGTAGTCCCCCTCGTCATTCGGGCGCATTCCAATTTTCAACGACCGCTCCGCATTTACTTCCTTGAGCGTTACATAAACGGACTTCCCGCGAGTCAATGGCGTTCCGGCAAGGTGTAGTCTTCCGGCTATCGACGATGTGCCTGTCGGTATTCTCGTTTCCACTTTCCGATTATCGTTCTCTGCAAAAGTTATCTTGTTAGTCAGAGTCCAAAGTCGGTCATCAAAGCCGGGCCGCGGCTGAGATGCGCGAAAGTCGACTTGATTCGTTCCGGGCACGATTCCCTTTACGACGAACGCACCACCGCGGCACTTTGCCATTTTGGAGTCTGGGACTGTGGATTCATCGAGATCACCAGTGTATACGACGACGTCTGCATATTCCGGAGGCTCTACACCGAACAGAATTAAACCCTGCAACGTTGCTGCGCCGATCATGACAAACGACAGGTTGTTTACGCGATCCAATTCTACGAGGCGCTGGTGGACAGCCGGGACAAAGTCGGGGTGGGCAATCCCAAAGGATGTCTCGCCTTTTGGAATTCGGTCAGACTCGATCCGTCCCAACCAATCGGATTCCATGATGTGCTTAGGCAATCCGTGGTGCCCATACCGTGGAACACTTCCTAACCAGACATGAGCGCCAACTACTGGCTCTCCGGACGAGTCGACAATCTTTCCGGAGACTTTGGCCGCGCGATCGAGGGTTACAACGACTTCGGACGGTTTTTCGGCGGGGACTATAGTCGGCTTCGTAACGTAACCGGGCGCTCCGACGAATAGAGTCACGTCGTTGTAGTGAACAACACGCGCCACGCCGCTTGAGTCGGAAATCGAACGCACTTCCTGAAATTTCCCATTAAAAAGCGGTTGAACTTGAATCTGACGCCCTCCGTTCCACGTGTAGTCAAATTTCTGAATAGGACGACCGTCCGCGTCCCGCACACGGAGAGTGTATGTCGGCTCATCGGAATCACAGAGTCCCATATTTAGAAGCGAAGTCAGAACAATACCCAACACATGTATCCGCTTCGCTGCAGAGTGCATCATCGACTCCTTCGCAGGATCGCTGCGTTACCTGGTCGCAGCTTCCTTCGCATTCGCCTTAAACATATCGCGCAACTCGCGTTTCAAGATCTTGCCGGACGGTCCGAGCGGAAACTCTTTCACAATTTCGACGTGGCGCGGATACTTGTAGGCCGCCATGTTTTCCTTGCCCCAGGCGCGGATGGCGTCCGCCTGCACGATCTTGCCGGGCTTGGGGATGATGTAGGCGACGACTTCCTCGCCGTATTCCTCGTCCGGAATGCCAATGACGGCCGCGAGCGAGATGTCCGGGTGCGTAACGAGGACCTCCTCGAGTTCGCGCGGGTATACGTTGAACCCGCCGCGGATGATCATGTCCTTGGTGCGATCGACGATGTAGAAATAACCGTCCTCATCGACCTTCGCGAGGTCGCCGGAGTGGAACCAGCCGCCTTTGAACGCTTCCTCGGTCGCTTCGGGCCGCTTGTAATAGCCCTTCATGATGTTGTGGCCGCGAATAATGACTTCGCCGGGCTCGCCCGGCTTCACGTCGTTCATGTTCTCGTCCACGCAGCGCATCTCACAGCCCCAGATCGGCAGTCCGATCGAGCCGGGCTTGCGCACGATGTCCGGCCGGTTCGAGCACGCGACCGGCGACGTCTCGCTCAGGCCGTAGCCCTCAAGGATCATCACGTTGAACGTCTTCTCGAACGCCTTCATCACTTCCACCGGGATCGCCGCGCCGCCGGAGCCGCACATGCGCAAGGACTTCGAGATCTTCCCGAGATCGAACTTGTCCGCGTCCGAGTAATTGAGGATGTCCCAGTACATCGTCGGGACGCCGCTCCACAGCGTGATGTTCTCGTCCTGCATCAGCTTGAGCACGGCCTCCGGCGTGAATCGCGGCAGGAGGACGAGCGTCGCGCCGGCCATGATGCCCGCGTTCATCTGCGTGCTTTGGCCGTAGCTGTGAAACATCGGCAGCACACAGAGCACGCGGTCGTCCGGCTGGATGCGGATGCATGTGCTGAACGCCAGCGGGTTCATGATCATGTTCGAATGAGTCAGCTCGGCGCCTTTGGGTTTGCCCGTCGTGCCTGACGTGTAGAGGATGACGGCCGTGTCGTTCGCGTCCATCTGGACGGTGTCGAACTCAGGCGATTGCCCGGCAATAAGGTCGTTGAGCGTCTTGCCGCCGGGGACGGGCGACGGGCCGTTCGGCACCGCGGGCAGGAACCAGAGGTTCTTGCATTTGGGCGATTCCTGCACAGCCTCGTGCGCGGCCTTGGCGAGCGGCAATTCGGGTGTGCCCTCGAAACAAAACATCGCGACGGAGTCGGAGTCGTCTAGGTGGTAAGCGATTTCGCGGCGCTTGAGCAGAACGTTCAACGGGACGACGGCCGCGCCGGCCTTCAGGATCCCGTTGTACACCATCGGGAAATAGGGCAAGTTCGGACAACAGATCGCAACCTTGTCGCCCTTCTTCACGCCGGCGGCGACGAGGCCGTTCGCGATCTGGTTGGCGATGCCGTTGAGCTGGGCGTAGGTCAACCGGACGGGCCCCATGACGACCGCTTCCTTGTCCGGGTACCGGCTGGCGCTGTCGGACAACCCGACGGCGAGATTCATCATGATGTGGGAATCCTCGATAGTGATTGTGGTGCGGCGGGTTACGCCGCGGGACAGCCTTGGATTTTGGCATTCAGCGCGGGGTCAGTCAAGCGAAATCGGGCGGCCACGGGGGGTCGCCCCTACGCGCAAGCTCGAAAAATCAGGAGCCAAGGAGTCGCGCGGCGAGCTGGTTTGAGAGGTTGGACTGCGCGAGGGCCGCGATGCCGAATTGCTGCAACAATCGGTTGCGCGTCTGATCGACGAACGCGCGCGCAACGTCGAGGTCGCGAATGCGCGACTCCGCCTCCTGCAGGTTCAACGAGGTCAGGCTGCGTTCGCTGGCCGCGACCTGCAACCCGTTCTCCTGCGCGCCGAGCGACGCGCGGTTCGAGTTGATCGTGGA
>CAYUZD010000173.1:0-7005 GCA_964449475.1 uncultured Nitrospirales bacterium | reverse complement strand
CGAGGCGGCCGTCCTCGAGCTTGAAGAGTTTGAGCCGGCCGTAGCGCGAGACGTACTCGCGGATTTCGATGAGGATGTTCTCCGGCACGTCGTACTTGCTGTACCGGACGAGCGCCTCGATGATCGTGTCGGACGTCATGCCCGCCGCGGCCGCGTTCCACAGCGACAACGGCGTGATGCGATAGGTGTGTATATGCTCGGGCGACTTGACGAGTTCGGCGAAGGACGATAGCGCGTCGCGCGCGTCTTCGAAGAGCGGTCCGTCGGTTTCGAGCAGAATGGATCGGTCCGATTGGACGATCACCGGATTCAGCTGTGGGGCCCCCATAGTCGCGGAGTGTAACACAAGGCCGGGCGACGATGTCAGGAAAATCGAGCGGCAAATTCCGGCGCGTCGAGCCGCGTGCGGGAAAATTGTTTACACATTGCGAGAGAAACTGGATCGTGTCGTGCAGTGGCGCCGTGACGATCGCGTGACGAACGCTCGTCGCGATGACAACTCGGGCATCCCGCTTGTCGAATGGACATGTCGGGCTGAGCGGGGAACACGCCTAAGCACACCCCGCTTAGGCGTGGCACCCTCGCGATGGGATCACGAGGCTAGGCGCGCGGGTCGAGGTCCTGGAACGCGCGGGGCGGGCCGATGATCTCGGCGAGGACTATGGCGCGGCGGACGTCGTAGAGATTTCCGAGGATGCGCCGCCGGCGCGTTGGGGGAACGCGACGCGTCTGGCGCGCTGCGGGCGGCTGTTCGGCGTGCGGCTGGCGGCGGATGGCCTCGGTCTCGCGGCGTTCGGCTTCGCCGGCGTGGATCGCGGGGCGCTGGCGCGGCTGGGCCTGACGCGTTGCCGGTTCGGCCGCCTGACGGACGGGCCGTTGCGGCTGCTGGCGAATCTCCGGCGGGCGCAGGCCGGGGCGCTGCGGCGGACCCGCGGCTTGACGCCGCTGCTGCGGTTGACGCGCGGGCTGGCGCGGACGCTGAATTTCGGGCGAGAGTTCGCGCCGGACGGGCGGCGGCGCGGGCTGCCAATCGCCCTCGTCGTTCTCGCCCTCATGATCTTCCTCGATCGCCGAGCGCGGAGCGGGCGCCGCCGGGGCAGGGCGCGGAGGTTCGCCCATGAGCTGCCGAATCACGTCCTCGATGTCCTGCGGCATCTCCACCTGGGTGCGGCGGGTTTGCGCGCCGCGCGGGCGGGCGCTACGGACGGTCTCTTCGTAGGCAGGACGCGGCTTGCCCGTCCGCTGTTCCTCGCGGTCTTCCTCCTCGAGTTTCCGCATGAGCTCTTTGCGTTCCCTGCTCTTATTGAGCAGGGAGACGATGCCGCCCGCGGCGAGGATGACCAGCCAGATGAGTGCTTCCATTCGCTACGCTTCCGAGTTTACTTCTGTTTGCCCTTGTCTTCGTCGATCTTCGAGATCGACTCGCGCATGCCGGTGTCGGCCATGATGTTTTTCATGCGGTAGTAGTCCATGACGCCGAGGTTGCCGCCGCGGAACGCGTCCGCGATCGCCTTGGGCACCTGGGCCTCGGCCTCGACGAGTTTGGACTCCATCTCAACGACGAGCGCGCGCATTTCCTGCTCGCGCGCCATGGCCATCGCGCGGCGTTCCTCGGCTCGGGCCTGGGCGATGTTCTTGTCGGCCTCGGCCTGTTTCATTTGCAGTTGCGCGCCGATGTTGTCGCCGACGTCCACGTCCGCGATGTCGATCGAGAGGATCTCGTACGCCGTGCCGGAGTCGAGTCCGCGCTGGAGCACAACCTTCGAGATCGAGTCGGGATTCTCGAGCACCTTCTTGTGCGACGGCGCGCTGCCGATCGTGGTCACGATGCCTTCGCCGACGCGGGCGATGATCGTTTCCTCCGTCGCGCCGCCGACCAGCGTCTCAAGGTTGGTGCGGACGGTGACGCGGGCCTTGGCTTTGATCTGGATGCCGTCCATGGCGACCGCGGCGACGGTGCTGGGCCCCTTGGTCGGGTCGGGGCAATCGATGACCTTCGGTTTGACGGAGGTCTGCACGGCGTCGAACACGTCGCGGCCGGCGAGGTCGATGGCGGTGGCTTTCTTGAAGGAGAGGTTGATGTTCGCCTTCGACGCGGCAATCAGTGCGCGCACAACGCTGACGATGTTGCCGCCGGCGAGGTAGTGGGCCTCGAGGTCGTCGTAGTCAACGTCGAGCCCGGCCTTGACGGCATTGATGCGGGTCTCGACGATGACGCGCGAGTTGATGCGCCGCAAGCGCATGAACACGAGCCGCGTGAACGACACGTGCGCGCCCGCGGACCAGGCCTGAAGCCAGAGGCCGATGAAGCTGAAAATGATCGCACCGACAACGAGCAGGAAGATGACGGCGACGACTACCAGGGCGATGAGAATGAAATCCATGAAGGGTCCCTCGTTCCGCGGAACTTACGTCCGATTCGTCAATGTTGAACTCACTATATACATACACGCGTGCACCGGGCGAATTCGCACGAGACAGTTCAGGCTGCGTGCGGCGCGTTGGGGGCCCCTTCAGCAAACGCCGCATCGATGGACTTTGTTTCCCCGGCGCGGCGCGCCGATTCGAGTCTGCGCGAGACGGCGAGCGGATCGCCGCCGTTGCGCGCGTGCGCCTCGAACCGGTCGAGCGGGATGTCGTATCCGGCCTGTTTCGCGTTCAGGTACGCGGTGACCACGCGGAACGCGCTTAGGCCCGAGGCCGTCATGCGGAACATCCGCCCGAACCCGATCTCGGCATTCGCTACACGCGCGCGCATGTAGAGCCGGCCGTAATAGATGTAGGTCGAGACGGCGGCGGTCACGGTGAGCGCGACCACGACGGCGATGACGACCAGCGCGGCCCCCATTACGCCGGCTGCCGGGCGTTCGCCGTGTCCGCGACCTCCTCGCAGACGACGCGGTGGCCCTCGACCTCGACGATGCGGACGGACTTGCCGGAGTCGATGAACGTGCCGTTCGAGACGGCGTCGATCCGTTTGTTGCCGAACATGATAGAACCGGCGGGGCGCAGGGCGGTGTGGACCTTCGCGATCTGGCCGACGAGGGCCGCGTCCTGCGCGTAGTCGGCGTAACCGGCCGTGACGTCCTGCTTGGCCTTAAGCACGAGCGCGCCGCCGACGGGCGTCTTGAACAGGAGGAAGAGGCCGAGCGCGACGACGAGCACGACGGCACCGAGTTCGCCGCCGAGAATGATGACACCGTACTCGGGGAAGCGGTACCACCCGAGCGCGATGCTGCCCATTACGAGAAGGGCACCCAGACCGCCTAGGACGGCGCCCGGGACGAAGAACTCCGCGAAGATGAGCGCGACGCCGACGACGAAGAGGATGATAACGGGCATCATGCGGACTGGCTCTCCTTCATGCGCGCGGCGGACTCGTCCGCGTCCATGGACTCGAGCAGCGAAACCAGTTGTCCGGCCTCGATGCGGATGGCCTGCATGACTTTCATCTTGTCCGCGGGATCGTTCGGGTCGGATTCCGTCTGGTTCTCGAACATCTCGATGAGTCCGCCGTCCGGGAAGAGGCGGCGGGATTCGGCGAGTAACTTGTTGTAGCGGTGGATGACGGGGGTGCAACTGTAGTATCCGGCGCCCTGCTGGTGCAGGACGACCGAGTCCTCGAGCAGTTGCTTGAGCATTCGGATGATGGCGTGGCGGTTGTTCATCGCGCGGCGGTCTCCGTCGTTTCGACGACGAGCCGGCTGCCGTCGATCTCGATGATTTCGATCTCCGTACCGGAGGGGATGTACGCGCCGCGCGAGACGACCTGCAGCACGGCGCCGCCAAACCGCGCGCGGCCGACGGGGCGCAGCATGCTGGTGGTGACGCCGCGCAGGCCGATTCGGGGCTCGAGTGCGTCCTGCACGGGCGACGTGAAGCCGCCGGCGTTTGGCTGCGCGGCTTGAAGGACCATGGCGCCGTAGAACGGGGTGCGCGGGAGCAGTTTCGAGGTCGCGAAGACGAACACGGCGAACGATACGGCCGCGACGCCGAGCGAGTAGATGACTTCATCGAGCCGGTCGTATTCCCAACTGTACTGCGGGATGGTGAAGTCCACCAGGGCGAGATACGAGCCGATGAGCAGGCAGAGGATGCCCGCGACGCCCGCGATGCCGAATCCGGGCAGGACGAATACCTCGACGCCGATGAGAATCAGGCCGGAGAGGATCAGCACGATGTCGATCGTCTCGGTGAGGCCGAGGACGAAGTGCGCGCCGAAGAGGAGCGTGAGCGCGATGATGCCGATGACGCCGGCCATGCCGAAACCGGCCGTCTTCACTTCAAAGTAGAGCGCGCCGATGCCGATCATGAGCAAGAGGCCGGCGATCGTGGGGCTGGTGAGAAATCGGAAGGTCTTCTCCGCCCAGTTCGGCTCGATGACGTGCAGTTGCGCGCCGGAGAGGTCGAACTGCGCGAGCGCGGAATCGAAGCTGGAGACGATCATCGGCACGAGGCCGAACTTCATCGCCTCGTTCGGCGTGAGCGTGAGCAGCTTGCCCGCCGGCAACACAAGTTCGCTGCCGTCCTCGTAGACGACCGTGCCGGCTTCGTGCGCATCCGCGACGGCCGGCTCGGGTTCGGGCGTCTCGGGCTGCGGCGGTTGCAGCGGCGATTCGCCCGTGAGCGTGCGCAAGATGTCCTCGACGCCGGAAGGTTGGCGGGGCGCGGGCGCAGGTTCGCCGGGTTCCTCCGGGCTGACCGTGCCGGCCACGGCGTAGACGATATAGTCGCCCGTCGCGGCGTCACGATAACCGCGGAGTTCGATGTCTTTGTCCACCATCGCTTCGGCGAGCGCGGGGTTGTGGCTGTTGCTCTCGGCGAGCGCGCGCATCTTGGCGCGCATGAACGAGACTTCCTTTTCGCCGGTGGGCTGCATGCCCTCGGCGGTGGGGATGACGGGCGTCGCCGCGCCGATGGAACTGCCGGAGGTCATGATGATGTCGTCGCACGCGAAACTGATGAGCGCGCCGGCGGAGATCGCGCCGCGGCCCTCGATATAGGCGATGCTGCGGACGGACGACTCGGTGATGGCGGTCGCGATGTCGACGGCGGAATCGACGCGGCCGCCGAAGGTGTCCACGCGGAACACGATGGCGCGCGCGCCAAGCTTCTCGGCTTCCTTTATGGCGCGCTCGACGACGACGGTAACGCCGGGTTCGATGTCTCCATCCACGGGACAGACCACGACGACGCCGGGGTCGGCCGCCGCGGTTTCCACCGCGGGCGCGGGTGCGGCGGCGTCCTGCGCGGCTGCGGCCGCTGCGAGCGCCAACACGGCGGTTATGGAGAGTGGTCGAAACATCGGGCCTGCCCTGGGCGGAATGCATCTCCGCGCGTGTACTTATACACTCGAACCGCGCCGGATATTCTACGGTAAGGGCGCAATCCCGCGCACATAGGCGGGATTCGCCGCCTATTCGACCAGCGCGAGGCCGATCTCGTTGTTCAGCTCGTAGCCTGTGCGGGTCGGCGCGACGACGTGCCCGGAGTCGGCGAGTAGGCCACGCGCGACGAGTCCCTGGATCTCATCGCCAAATTCAGCGTCGAGATCCGTGCCGAAGCGATCGCGGTACGCCGCGCGCGAGATGCCGGCTCGCGTGCGGAAATGCTGGATGAGCGTCTCGACCTTCGTCTCGCGATCCGTCAGGCGCAGCGATTCTTCCTTTTCGCCGGGGCGATCGAGGTAGGCGGCGATGCGCGGGACGTTGCGCATGCGGACGCCGCCGATGTAGCCGACCGCGCCGGGACCGAAACCCGCGTACGTCTCGTTGCGCCAGTAGATCAGGTTGTGCGCGGACTCGAAGCCGGGCTTCGCGAAATTCGAGACCTCGTAGTGCGCGTAGCCCGCGGCGCCGAGTGCGTCCATCGCGTGGCGGTACTGATCGAGGGCCGTGTCATCGTCCACGGCGTCGGCGCGCTGGTTCCAGAAGGGCGTGCGTTCCTCGTAGGTGAGTGCGTAGGTCGAGACGTGGGGCGGCGCGAACGAGAGGCATTCCGTGACGGACGCGATCCAACGGTCGGGTGGTTTCGCGCCGAAGATCAGGTCGATGCCCCAGTTGTCGAATTCCGACGCGACGATCTCGCACGCGCGGCGCGCGGTGGCGGTGTCGTGACACCGGCCGAGGAACCGCAGCACGTCGTCGTCGAACGCCTGCACGCCGAGGCTTAGCCGGTTGACGCCGAGTTCGCGCCAGAACCGCGCGCGGGAGGGCGTGACGTCGTCGGGATTGACCTCGATGGAGATTTCGACGGGTGAGAGGATCGGTGACCTCGCGAGCGGGGAGCGATCGGCCGAAGAGATTGCTTCGTCGCAAACCCCGCTCCTCGCAATGACAGGGTGTGGGAGGGCGAGCGTCCTCGCGAGCCGGGTTTCACTGTGGGGCGCTGCGGCTCGCGAGGACGCTCGCCCTCCCAGATCGAAGCGCCTGTGTAGCGCGTCGAAGATGCGGGTGAAGGATTGTTCGGTCAGCAGTGACGGGGTGCCGCCACCGAAGAAGATTGAGCGAGCGGTGCTCGGACCGTCGAAGAACTCGATTTCGCGGATGAGGGCGCCGGTGAACGCGTCCGGCGCGTCGCCGTCGATGGGTCGCTTGACGAAGTCGCAGTACGGACACGCGACCCGGCAATAGGGGACGTGGACGTAGATGCCGATGGGATTTGTGATCGTCATCGTTATCTCGACTCGCAATTGTAATCGGCGATTCGATCGCCAACCCGATGACGATAGAGATAACGATGAGGATTACGAAAGCGAATGTTCAGATGTACCCGCCGCCCTTGTATTCCGGATCGCGGCGGAGGATGACGTTGACCAATGCGGGTTTTTTGCTGGCGAAGGCGCGTTCGAGCGCGGGGCGGATGTCGTCCGGTTTTTCGACGAACTCGCCGTGGCCGCCGAGCGCTTCGACGACTTTGTCGTAACGCGTGTGGTTGAGGTAGGTCGCGACGTGCTCGCCGTAGAACGCGCCCTGCGGCCGCATCATCTGGCCCCAGGCGGCGTCG
>CAYUZD010000172.1:0-7071 GCA_964449475.1 uncultured Nitrospirales bacterium | reverse complement strand
GCCATCGCGCGCGTGATTTCCTCGCCGACGATCGCGTTGTAGCGGAAATCGCGCAAGCCGAGGCCGCCGTACTCCTCGGGCACCTGAGGACAGAGGAATCCGCCTTCGCCGGCCTTGCGCCAGACTTCGCGCGAGACCATGCCGTCCTTTTCCCACTGGTCGTGGTGCGGCGTGATCTCCTGATCGATGAATTTCCGCAACGACTCGCGGAACATGCGGTGCTCTTCTTCGTAGATGTCGTGGGACGACTCAGCGACCATGGCACACACGGGGGCATCCTCCAATGATCAAATGATAGCGGTTCGCGGCGCGCGACCGCGCGGCGCAATTATAACGATGGACATAAAGTCATAATGCCGGTTATAATCGCGCCTGTCAAGCTTCGCATTCGGGGAAAACGTGGCCACGCGCGCGCAGAAAAAATCCACGCTGATCGAGGAAGTCCGGCGTCGGCAAATTGTCGATACGGCCATCCGCACGATCGCGTCGCGCGGCTTCGCGAACGCGACGTTGAACGAGATCGCGGAAGAGGCCGGGGTGAGCACCGGCGTCATTACGTACCATTTCCGGAACAAGGACGACCTAATCGAGGAGAGCATCAAGAAGCTCTTCGAGGCGCCGAACGAGTACGTGATCGGGCGCGTGAACGATCGCGAGTCGCACGCAGACAAGCTGCGCACCTACATTGAGTCGACGGTACGTTTCATGACCGACAACCGGGACCACTCGGTCGCGCTTATTTATTCGTTCAGTTCGATCAGCAGCCAGGAAGAACGCCAGCGGATCATTGCGCGGCACCATGCAAAGATCCGGAAGTTTCTCGCGAAGATCCTGCAGGGCGGCCAGGAGGCGGGCGAATTCGGCGCGTTTGACCCGGCGATCCTTGCGCAGGTGGTGTTCGGGGCGCTGGAGGGCCTGCTGACGCAGTGGGTGCTGGATCCTGCGGCGATGGATCTGCCGAAGGCGTCGCGGCAGCTCATCGACATGGTCGAGCGTCACGTCGCGTCGGCGTAATCCCGTCCGATCGGACTTCCCCGCGCCCAGTTGCGCCTTTCCCCGTCCGCCGCTATGCTGGACGCTCGCCGATTGTGTGATGCTGCGAAGGGAGAGCGCCATGAACGCTCAGCCAACCTTGCGCGACGCCGTCGACCAGGCGGTGAAAGATGGCTACACCCACACCTTCAAGGCGGAGGCGACGGGATTGCGGTGCCTGGAAACGGGCGAGCGGTTCGGTCCCGAGGACGTGACGATCGTGGGGCACCGGCGATTCGAGGGCCCGTCGAGCGAGGACGACAGCGCGGCGCTGTACCTCGTCGAGACGGCGACCGGATTGCACGGCACGATTGTCGACGCGTACGGCACTTATGCCGACGAGCACCTTGCGGAATTTATCCGGGGCGTGCGCGTGGCGGAAGAGTGAATCGAACGATCGAGCGATACCTGGGAGGAATGGCATGCTGCGCCTGAAACCGATCATCGCGTGTGTTTTTGTCGCCATCGCGTTCGTTGCCGGTCCCGTGTTCGCGGACCTCGCGGAAGACTACGCGAAACAGGTGACGATTCGGCGGGACGCGTGGGGCGTGCCGCACGTGTCGGGTCCGACGGATGCGAGCGTGGTGTTCGGCGTCGCGTATGCCACGTGCGAGGACCACTTCTGGCAGGTCGAGGAGACGATGCTGCAGGTGCTCGGGCGGTATGCGAGCGTGGCCGGCGAAGCGGGACTGGACAACGACCTGAAGATCGCGCTGTTCGAGATTGTCTCGAAGTCGAAGGCGGACTACGCGTCACTCGATCCGAAGTTCAAGGCGTTCTGCGAGGCGTATGCCGCGGGATACAACTTCTACCTCAAATCGAACCCGGACGTGACGCCGCGCGGGATCACGCACTACGAGCCGTATTACCTGCTGTGTTACGAGCGCGGGCTGATGATGCTGCGCCTGCTGGGGCACGCGAAGGCGCCGCAGCGCGGGCTGTCGCCGCTAGCGGAAGAGATGCGCGCGCACGAAGGGTCGAACGCGTGGGCGATCAGCGGCGAGCGGACACGCGACGGCAACACGATGCTGTTCATCAACCCGCACCAGCCGTGGTTCGGCACGGGGATGTGGACCGAGGTGCACGTGACGAGCGACGAGGGCTGGAACATGTCCGGCGCCGTGTTCCCCGGTGGGCCGTTCCCGACGATGGGGTTCAACGGGAACCTCGGCTGGGCGTATACGGTGAACGAGCCGGATGTGGGCGACGTGTACCGGTTGACGTTCGACAAGGCGGACGACCCGCTCGCGTACAAGTACGGCGAGGGATACAAGCGCGCGGAGGAGTGGCAGGACACGATTCGCGTCAAGACGGACGCGGGCGTCGAGGACCGGGCGTACACGTTTCGGAAATCGCACCACGGGCCGATCATGTCCAAGGAAGACGACACGCACTACCTGGCGGTGAAGATTGCGAAGTTGTTCGAGGGCAGCCGGATGCGGCAGTCGTACGGCCAGACGAAGGCGAAGAACTTCACGGAGTGGTACGCGGCGGTCAGCGCGATCGACCTGCAGATGTTCAACACGGTGTACGCGGACCGCGACGGGAACATTTTCTACCTGTACAACGGGGCGGTGGCGCGGAAGGACCCGTCGTTCAACTGGATGCGGCCGGTGGACGGCGGCGATCCGAAGACGGAGTGGAACGGGTTTCATCCGATCTCGGAGTTGCCGCAGGTGCTGAATCCGATCTCGGGTTTCGTGCAGAGCTGCAACTCGACGCCGTTCGCCGCGACGGACGACGGCAGCCCGTCGATGGACGATTTCCCGAAGTACATGGTCGAGGACGCGACGGTGGACATGCGGCGCGCGAAGATTTCGCGATACCTGTTGCGGAACTCGCACGACATCACGTTTGGGGACTGGCAGAAGCTCGTGTACGACACGACGCTGTACTGGCCGATGACGGAACTGCCGCGGTACGAACGGTGGTTTGAGGACCTGAAGAAGACGAACCCGGACCTCGCGGGGCGCGTCGCGCCGTACATGGAGCACTTGCTGGACTGGGACTATAAGGGATCCGCGACGTCGACGCAGACGACCCTGTGCGTCGAGTGGTATGAGCAGTTGTACGGCCGCGGGTATCCGGTCGAAGTGTTGAAGGCGGAGTACGTGAACGACATTCCGGCGCGGTTCACGGCGCTGATCAAGGCCGCGGACACCCTGACGGAATTGTTCGGCGGCTGGAAGGTGCCGTACGGCGACGTCCACCGGTTGCAGCGGCATGCGTACCAGCCGGCGCCGGCCACGGTGCCATTCTCGGACGACCTGCCGAGCATCCCGCAGGTGGGCGTGCGTGGGCCGCTGGGCGTCGCATTCACGGTGTACGACACGCCGAGCATGCCGGGGCGCAAAAACCGGTACGCCGTTGTAGGGGCGTCGTACATGGCGGTGGCGGAGTTCGGCGATCGCATGAAGGCGAAGTCGTACCTGCACTTTGGACAGAGCGGCGACCCAGATTCGCCGCATTTCTTCGATCAGGCGGAACTGCTGTCGAAGCAGGAGTTCAAGGACGCGTGGTTCTATCCCGAGGACGTCGCGAAGCACGCGGTGAAGACGTATCACCCGGGCGAGTGATAGGTGCTGCGGCGATGACCCGGCGTGAGATCAGTCCGGGTACACCTGGCCGTATTTCTCGGTGAATTTTTCGGCTTTTTTGAGCCGCCGCTTCGCGAAGTAACTACTGGTGAGAGACCGCGCGAGCGAGATCATGATTAAAAAGAAGCCGATGCAGTACGCGCCAACGACGAGCCACGCGACGATGAAGATCGGACCGTACTTGAGGATGTCGAATTGCTTGATGTTGCCGGCGTCGCGTAGCTGGTTCGTGTCGGTCGCGACGGGCCGGGCGTTCGACACGAAGTCCGGTCGGGCGAGGTCGGCGGGGATGAGGATCTCGCGAAACGCGGGCGACACCGTCCAGAAAATGCCGGCGGCGACTCCGAAGAGCGCGAACGCGGCGATCCAGGCCGTGCGCGAGGGGCCCTGATAACCGCTCGCCGTGAGGATCGGGCGCTTGTCGTCCACGATGGGCAATTGCAGCCGGCCGCTGCCTTCCTTCGGAGGACCTTCCGCGCCCCAGACGCGCGCGTCGTCTTCCGCGGGTCCGAGGCCGTGGACCTCCGGCGCGGAGTCGGGCCCGCGTTCGTCGTCGGCCGCACGCACGGACATCATCGGCGCGTCGTCGCCATCCAGCAGATCCTGGAAACTGGTGCCGGCGGCGCGCGGCGGGGCATCCATCAGCGCGCTGAAACTGGTGCCTGCGCGGGCGGCAGGCGCCGGGGAGGGTTTCGCGCCGGTCTGCGCGCGGCGGAGTTCATCCTTCTTCTCCTTGCGGCGGGCGTTGCGCTCCGCCATGCATTTGGCGCAGAGCTTGCGCCCGGTCGAGGTCGCCTGCAATCGCCGCTTGTTGATCGGCGCGCGGCAGACCTGGCAGGACGCGGCGCAATTGCCGCACATAGGATCGCCGGTTTCGCTGCAGAATGCGATCGCGTCCCCCTGACCGCATACACGACACTGAACGGATGCCATACGATGTCACGTTCCTTCCCGTGCGCATAGTCTAACAAGTGCCGCGCGGACCGGCCAACGGCGCGCGGTCAGTTCGATCGGGTCCACGGCAAGCGGTCGAGATCGACGTTTCCGCCGGAAAGTATGACGCCGACGCGGTTGTCGGCGAACCGATCGCGGTGCGTGAACACCGCGGCCAGCGCTACGGCGGCGGAGGGTTCGATCACGATCTTTATGCGTTCCCATACGATCCGCATCGCATCGACGATGGCGGACTCCGGCACAGTCAGGATGTCCTCGACATGTTGTTGAATGATGGGAAAGGTCTTGTCGCCGAGCGTCGTCAACAGACCGTCCGCAATCGTCTTGGGATCGTTCGCGGGAAGGATGCGGCCGACGCGAAATGAACGAGCGGCATCGTCGGCGCGTTCCGGTTCGGCCCCGAACACGCGCGTGCCCGGCGAAAGCGCCTTGACGGCGGTCGCGACCCCGCTCAACAACCCTCCGCCGCCCACGGGCGCGACAATGCAGTCGAGCAGCGCGGTTTGCTCGATCAGTTCGAGGCCGGCGGTCCCTTGTCCGGCGATCACGCGGTAGTCATTGTAGGGATGCACCATCGTCGCGCCGGTATCGGCGACGATGCGCGCCGCGTTTTCCTCACGCGCGCGCAGCGTCGGCTCGCAGAGCGTCACACGTCCGCCGTACCCTTCGACGGCGGCGCGCTTCACTTCCGGCGCGTTCGACGGCATCACGATGTAGGCGGGAATGCCGCGAAGCCGTGCGGCGAGCGCCAGCGCCTGGGCATGATTGCCGGACGAATGCGTCACGACCCCGCGGGCGGCCTCGGAATCCGGGAGCGACAGGACCGCGTTGCTGGCGCCGCGGAACTTGAACGCGCCGACGCGCTGGAAGTTCTCGCACTTGAAGAGCAGCGTCGCGCCGGTCATCGCGTCGAGCGCGCGCGACGTCATCACGGGCGTGCGGTGGACCTGGCCGGCGATTCGCGCGGCGGCTTCCCGGATCGCGTCGATCGTGGGCGGGCCGCCCGCGTCCATCACGGCCTCCGCAATTTCACCGCGGTGCCGTAGGCGTGCACTTCCGCGTTCGCGGCGTTCGGCCGGATGCCGCTGCCCTGTCCGATGGCGGACGTTTCGACGCGGAGGTTCCAGACCTGGTCGGCGCCGCGCGCGCGGGCGTCCTCGAGCATGCGGACGATCGCTTCACGGCGCGCGCGGGCCATGACGCTCACGAGCGACTTCATCTCGCCGCCGAAAATTTTGCGATACGAGGTGAGGAACATTTTGAAGCGGTCCGCGGCGATCACGGCCTGACCGTCCACGTAACCGACGACCTGCACCGTGCGCGGATCGATGTCGGGATCGAGGTTGCTGATGCCGATGTCGCGCAGCGCCGCCTCGCGCTCCGCCAGACTTCGCAGGTGCGACGATTCGATGATGCGCCCGGTCATCAGCGCGACGATGAGCAACGCGAGCGGGATCGCGCTGAAGACGATGAACTCGATCACGCGAGCGGCTCCGCGATCACGGCCGTGCCGTAGCAGTAGAGTTCGGCCGCGCCCTGCGTGACCGAGCTGGTACTGAAGCGGACGTTGACGACGGCGTTCGCGCCGAGGGCCTCGGCCTGCGAGATCATGCGGTCGAGGGCCTGGCCGCGCGCCTCGGTGAGCAGTTCGGTGTATCCGTGCAGTTCGCCGCCGACGATGTTCTTGAACCCGGCCATGATGTCGCGCCCGATGTGCTTGGCGCGGACGGTGTTTCCCTGGACCAGTCCCCTGAGCGCGGCGATCCGCATGCCCGGAATCGTTTCGGTGTTGACCACGACCATGCGTTCATCCCCTCGGCCCCGGACGGGGCGGCGGTAGTCTAGCGCAGACATATATCCACCGGAAACAAGTTCTATTCGGGATCGTCCAAGACTCCCCAACGCCTGAGTCAAGAGCGCTTAGATCGCGTCGCTGATGCTGGCTAGGTTGAAGTCGCGGAGTTTGAGGGCGGGGACGACGATGGGCATGTCGGTGGAGCTATTTTCGGAGGCGGCGACGCGGGTGGTGGGGCCGATCATTTCGACGTTTTTGAGCATTTCGGCGATGGACTGGTTGAACCGGAAGTTCTTCACGGGGCGCGCGATTTTGCCGTTCTCGATGAGGAACGTGCCGTCGCGGGTGAGGCCGGTGTAGGAAATCGTGCGCGGATTGAGGCCGCGGATGTACCAGAAACGCGTGATGAGGACGCCGCGCTTGGTCGAGGCGATCATGTCGTCGAGCGAGTCGCCGCCGCCTTCGAGGATGAGGTTCTGAGGATCGGGCAGCGGCGCGCGGCCCTGGCGCTCGGCCCAGAACCGGCTGCACGCGAGATTCTTTAGCACGCCGCCCCCGACCCAGACGATGGGCGCAACGGGTTCGCCGGTGCCGCTGAACGGCGCGGTCTCGGCGTCGGCGCGCGCGGGATCGCTGAGGATGGTGACGCGCGAATCGAACAGCGCCTCGCCGATGCGGTTTCCGCCGCCGGGT
>CAYUZD010000171.1:0-7090 GCA_964449475.1 uncultured Nitrospirales bacterium | reverse complement strand
CCGCCGAGGTCGAGCTTGAACACGATCGAGAACACGAAGGTGAGGACGAGCATGAGCAATAACGGCTCGAGTACGGCCCAGAGGAACCCCAGCGCCGCGTACCGGTAGCGGATGCGGATGTCCTTCCAGATGAGGTCGAACAGGAGTTCGCGGGACCGGACGAGGTCACGCGGGATGCGCGCAATCGACGTGGCGTACCGTTCGGTGTAGTACGGCTGGTCCATGCGCGCAGATGGTATCAGTCCGGCCGAGTCACGCGCACGCTTCGCCCGCGATGCGCGCGGCGGCGGCCGTCAGGAATCGCGCCGGATCGGCGAGGCTTGCCTGCGCGCTGCCGGCGAGTTCCGAGAGCGACACGACGCCCGCGAAGCCGGTCGCGTCGAGCGCGGGACGATCGAGCGTCGAGCGTGCGCCCGAGACGGCCCAACACGGCACGCCGAGTTCCCGCGCGAGGCGAGCGACGCCCGCGGGCGCCTTGCCGCTGAGCGACTGCGCGTCGAGCCGGCCCTCGCCGGTGATGACGAGGTCGGCCCCGCGGATGCGCCCGGCCAGACCGATGGCGTCCGCGACGACATCGAACCCGGAACGCAGCTCCGCGCGGCAGAACACGACCAGCCCCGCGCCGAGTCCCCCCGCGGCACCGGCGCGCGGCATGTCGATCAGGTTCGTTCCGTACTCCGCCTGGACGAATTCGCCGAAATGCCGGAGCGCCGCGTCGAGCATGTCGCAGGTCGCGGGCCCGGCGCCCTTCTGCGGACCGTAGACGAACGATGCGCCGTTCGGGCCGCAGAGCGGGTTCTCCACGTCGCACGCACCGACGACTTCGACGTGCTTGATCCCCTCGCGCACCTTGAGCGGATCGATAAAGTCCAGCCGCGCAAGTGCGAACCCGCCGAACGGCAACTCGCGGTCGTGCACGTCGCGCAGGCTGTAGCCGATCGCCTGCGCAAGGCCCGCGCCCGCGTCGTTCGTCGCGCTGCCGCCCACGCCGATGATGATGCGGCGAACGCCCTGCGCGATTGCGTGCAGCATCAGTTCGCCCGTGCCGAACGTGGTGGTGAATCCCGGATGACGCTGCGCGATGGGCACGCGCCAGAGGCCGGAGGCCGCGGCGACATCGATGGCCGCCGTTCGGCCGTCGCCAAGAACGCCGTACTGCGCGTCGATAGGCTCGCCCAGCGCGTCGTGCGTCGGCGCCGTGATGGTGCGACCGCCGGTGGCGCAGACGAGCGCGTCCGCCGTGCCCTCGCCGCCGTCCGCCACCGGCGCGAAGTCGATCGACGCGTCCGGGAAAGCCGTGCGAACGCCGGCGGCAATGGCGTCCGCCACCGCTGGCGCGTCGAGGCATTCCTTGAATGCGTTCGGCGCGATCACGACCCGCATGCGCGGCCCTCGATCGGTGCAGGGGTATGGGGTTGTCGCAGATCGCGCAAACTTCGTATCATGATCGCGTCGTCATCCGTCCGGGGAGCCAACACATGAAGCGCATTCTAACGATTCTGGCCTGTGTTCTCGTTGTCGCCGCGCTGAGCGGCTGTAACACCGTCCGCGGCGCGGGCAGAGACATCGAGAAGGCGGGCGACAAGATTCAGGACATCGCGGACTAACCTAGCGCGAGGGGTCGCCGCGGCCGTAGATGGCGATCTCGGGGGACGCGGCGAGTCCAGCGACGGCGACGTCGAATTCGTCCAGATCCCGCAAGCCTGCGAGTAACGCGTCCGGCGCGTTTGTGACCGCGATTTCGATGACCTTGGGTCCCGGGCCCCAGTGCTCGGTCAGGTCGCACTCGAACGGCGCCGTGAACAGTGTCTGCATCGGTTTGCCGTTCACGCGGACCTCCGCCGTGTGGGACATCCACTCGATCTCCAGCATCGCGCGCTCATCACCCGTCAGCGACGCGCCTTCGACCTCCGTGCGATAGATCACTTCGCCGAAATAAGAGGGGAGACCTGCTTCGGACCACGGTCCCAAGGCGACGACCTCTTCGTTGGTGGTTAGGGCGCGATCGCCCGCTTCCGTTTTCTGGATCGCGAACGGCCCGAGAACCCACGGCGCCTGGAGGTCGCCTGCGTCTTCGACGGTGCGTGTCAGCGTGATCGTGTGGTTCCCGCGACGGATGTGGGGGAGCGGGACGAGCGAGATGGCCGGATCGAACAACGAATCCGCGCCGCCCGTCCGAATCGGCTGGCCGTCGAGGGTCAGCTCGCCGCCGTCGCCCAATTCGACGGCGACGCTCCAGCCGCCGGGCGCATCGTCGGGTCCGGTGACGCTGAACAGCCACTCCACGGAGACTCTCAGGCCGCCCGGCGATTCGGCAATCTTCGCTGCTAGCGACTCGCGCAACGCGCTCGTGGTCATCCAGTCGCCGCCGCCCGATCGGCACACAGTGAGCGCGCACGCGTTCGGCTGCATGCGCCGCCCGGTCCACGCCGGTTTCAGCCGGCCGCGCTCGACCCAAGGTCGCGCGTCGATCGCGGCTGACTTTGCATCGCCAGGCACTGTGACCAGCAGTCGCGCGGCGCCGCGGGCGAGGACGAGCGGCACGCGCGCGGTCGCGCCCTGTTCGCACACGGCGACGGGTTCCATCTGGCCGGTCACGGGGTCCCACTGCTCCACGACGCCCGTCGTGTCCGGCACCCATTCGATGATCAGCTTCTCCTCGTCGGGGCCGCCGTTCACGACCGTGACGACTTCGAGCGCGTCCCACCGCCCGCGCCGCACGTAGACCGCGGGACGGGTCTCGCCGCCCTCACCCAGCGCCGCGGCGGTCCGCGCGCCGAGTTGCACGAGCCGGTCGATCACCGCGCGGTAATCGCCGAGTTCGATGCCCTGTACGATACGCTCGCCGTATTCGCGGAAGAATCCGGTCACCTTGTCCGACGGGCGCCCGTCGAGCATTTCCGGCACGGTCCCGACCGCGATCACGTGGCCGCCGGTCATCGCGAAATCCTGCAGGAGCGCGAGGGTCGATGACCGCATGTTAACCGACGGCGGCAACACGACGACGCTGTACTTGGCGCGGCCGATCTTGAACTCGCGCGGCCCGGTGGACCCGTGCCGTTCGACGATCTGCTCATCGCCGAAGTCGAAGTCGATATGCGCGTCGGCAAAGGACTGTGCGATGGCCGATGCGTGGCGAACCAGTGCGTTATGTGTCGTCGCGTCCGGATCCGAATACGACGCTTCGCCTGGCGCGACGATTGCCTTGAGGCTCTCGATCGGGTGCAACACCAACACCTCCGCCGCACCGTTGACGGAATTGGCCATCCACGACAGGCGCGCGATTGCGTTCGAATGCGGTGTGGCGCGATCAGATACGAACGAGTCCGCGATGACCACCGGCTGTGTTTGACACCGACGATTAGCGCGCAAATTGGACATCGACGTCGACCTAGTGAAGAACTCCGCTCCGGCGGCCGTCATTTCGAATGCGGACGCCATGTTCCACAGCGTTGCCCACCCGGTTACGTCGGTGCTTGAGGCAAGAATTCCTCCAGAGCGATCGATCTGGCGCCGGAGCGATAAGGCCTCCCGCCATTGGATGATTCGCTGTGCATGTTCGTCCTCCCAACGGAGGCCACCAATATGCTCGACGCCCGGCATGATCACTTCGTAGGCAAATCCAGCGGAGTGCCACATTCGAGATCCGCCGCGTTGGACCTGCGTGAAGAGACCCGACCGGTTTCGGAATCCGATAGCGCCAGGCATCGAATGCTCGTCACACCACTGTTCGATTGGAGTCGCGAACCCCTCGTCGAACATTTCGGCCATCATCGACCAGAAGTCGTATCGCACCTGTTCGTGACCGGACAAATCGAAGAACAAGTGGGGCAATTTGTTCTCGAGCGAGTAACCGAAGGACTCCTCAAACAAATGAGGGACTTCGTCGTCCCATGGGATTTCACACTCCGTTACGGGAAGACCAGCGTTTAGCGTGATGCAGAGGCCGAGCGTGTTCCCGAAGTGCTTCTTCAAGTTTGCGTGATACCGCTGATGTGTAGCATCAAGAAACGCGCGCGTCGCCTCGATGTGAAGGGCGGATAGTTGGGAAGGCCACGCTTCGACATGGAATTCGATGAGGTCGCCGGCTCTACCGTCCGGCTCGGCGTGTGCGTACCGGGCCGGCGCGAGCGCTATGGGTTCAAAAGAGCGGCGACGTAGAAGTTGGAATCCGGTTTCGCGAAGCACTTGCCATTTCGCGAAGGGGACAATGCCCACCGAGCGATCGGCTGGCGTCTCGTCCCGCCGTGCTCTATAGTCTTCTGCTTGGTTCTCCTCCAACAAAGCGGTACCGCGCGACATTCTCAGCACTTTCACCGCCCATTCCGGCCGTTCCGCCGTGATCCCGCGCACGATCTCCTGCGTCCACGGGTCGTCGAAGTCTTCCGCGATCCAGATGCTCGCGTGGCGCTTGCGCGCGCGGCGGACTACGGCGAACATCGCCTCGAACCAGGCGTCCGAGAGATACGTGCCCGGAGGGATTCCGTGGCCGGGGCGGATGAGCGCGCCGCCGAGGCCCATGTCGAGCAGGCGGTCGAACTGCGCCGCGAGCCGGTCGGGATCGAGGCGGTCGTTCCAGAGCCAGCGCGCCATCGGGCGGTGCGTGGCGGGCGCGCGGGCGAACAGTTTTCGGGCGCTGCGCAGGTTCATGGTCCCCAGGGAATCCGAGTCATGCGTCGCGCATTATGGCTGATCGCCGCTGTACGCGGAAAGATTGGCGTCAGTCCGTCTCGCCCGGCATCCGGTTCTTGTAACGGTAGATCTCGCCGGACTTGATCATGTCGATGAAGAGTTCGGACACGCGCGGGTCGAGGCGCTCCTTGGTCTCGGAGCAGAATTTCAGTTCCTCGATGATTTTCTCGACCGGGAGCTCCTTGCGATAGGCGCGGTCGCCGGACATCGCGTCGTAGGTGTCCGCGACGGCGAGAATGCGCACGAGGTCGTCGATGTCGCCGCCCTTGAGGCCGTCGGGGTATCCCGTGCCGTCGAGGCGCTCGTGGTGCGACCGGACGAGCGCGAGGTGCTGCCGCGTGATGAAGCCGACCGGCTCGAGCACGTTGTAGCCGATGATCGGGTGGCGCTTGATCGCTTCCCACTCGTCGTCGGAGAGTTTCTCGACCTTATTGAGCACGGCGTCGCTCACGCCGATCTTGCCCACGTCGTGCAGCATCGCGCCGAGGCGCATCGTCTGGATGTCCTGGTCGGACATGCCCATTTTCATCGCGGCGAGCACGGCGTAGTTGCGCACGCGTTCGCTGTGGCCGTGGGTGTAGGGGTCCTTGGCCTCGAGGATGAGCGCCATGGATTGCAGCGTCTCGATGTGCGTGCTTTCGAGATCGCGCAACAGGTGTACGTTTTCCAGCGCTACCGACGCGTGTTTGGCGATAATGCTGAGCGCCTTGAGGTCGCTGTCGGTGAACGCCACGCCGTCCTTCTTGCGGTTGACGTTTAGCACGGCGATGACCTGGGGCTGGTCGCGCCGGGTACGCGGGCGCAGCGGAGAATTCCCATGCCCGCTGCGTTCGAGCGGTACGGAGATGAACGACGAATCTTCCAGTTTGCGGCTTATGCGGCGCAGGTCGGGGTTCTTCTCGATGTCCTGCACGCACAACGGCAGGTTGTTCTGTGCGACCCAGCCGGCGATCGATTTGCCGTAGTCCACGGCGGTGTCGACGCCGGTGGGCAGGCCGATGCTCGCGGCGATGGTAAGCGCGCGGCCGTCCGACGTGCTCAACATGATCGAGCCGCGCAACGCGTCAACGCGCTCGAGCGCCGCCTTGAGTACGAACTGGAACAGGCGGCGTTCGTCGTGGATGCTCGCGATCTGCTCACTGATCTCGAAGAGTTCGGTCAGATCACGCAACCGAGCGTTGTCGCTCACGAGCCGGTGGCGTTCGAGCGCGTTGTGGATCGCGAGCTTGATCTCGCTCAGGCTGAACGGTTTGAGGACATAGTCGTATGCTCCTTCGCGGACCGCCGCGCGCGCGGACTCGAGCGTCGCGTATCCCGTCATCACGATCGGGATCATGCTGGGGGCGATGCGGCGCGCCTCGCGGATGAGCTGGATGCCGTCCATCTCCGGCATCATGATGTCGGTGAAGAGAAGCTGGAAGTCGCGGCGATCGCGCAGGCTGTTCAGGGCTTCGGGGCCGTCCGGCGCGGAGACGACTTCGAATCCCTCATCGGTCAGGATTTCAGTCATGAGATCGCGGATGACGGCCTCGTCATCGACGACCAGAATGCTCCGCCCCTCGGATTGCATCGCGCGTGTGTTTCCCCCGCGGACGATAATACCACACTGGCTCTGCGCCGCAAGCGGCGGGCACTATTTTGAT
Organism: uncultured Nitrospirales bacterium; assembly: GCA_964449475.1. Lineage (GTDB taxonomy): Bacteria > Hydrogenedentota > Hydrogenedentia > Hydrogenedentales > VFKU01. Next base: position 755 of record CAYUZD010000171.1, on the reverse strand, counting down.
TTCGATTTGCCTCCGGCGGACTTCGGTGCGCGTCCTTCCGCTTCCAGTTGCTTTCGCGCAGATTCCAGCGCCTTCTTCTCCTCGTCCGGCACGGTGGGGCATTTCAGCCCGAGCCCGCGCACGGCGCGCACAATGATGTCGGCCACCATGGCCCGCGCGACGTATTTCCGGTCCGCCGGGATCACCCACCACGGGGCGTAGTCGGTGCTTGTCGCCGAAATCGCGTCTGCGTACGCGCGCTGGTACGCGTCCCAATATGCACGCTCCCCCATATCGGCCGATGAGTACTTCCATTGTTTTTCCGGGTCGGTCAACCGCGCAATGAACCGCTGGCGCTGCTCTTCCCTGGAAATATGCAGAAAGAATTTCAGGATGAGCGTGCCGTTTCGGGTGAGGTGCCGCTCGAATGCATTGATGTCCTCGTACCGCGCCTTCCAGAATCCCTCGCCGCGCGCTGACTTCGGCAATTGCTTGTTTTCGCGCTCGGGGTGCACCTTGAGCACGAGCACTTCCTCGTAATACGAGCGATTGAAGATGCCGATGCGGCCGCGCTCCGGCAGGTTCTTCGCGTAGCGCCAGAGAAAGTTGTGGTCGAGTTCTTCGGCCGAGGGGTGCTTGAAGCTGAAGACCTGGCAGCCCTGCGGGTTCACACCGGACATTACGTGGCGAATCGTGCCGTCCTTGCCCGCGGCGTCCATCGCCTGAAACACGATCAGCACCGCGTACGTGTTGCTCGCGAACACGAGCTCCTGCAT
>CAYUZD010000170.1:0-7211 GCA_964449475.1 uncultured Nitrospirales bacterium | reverse complement strand
CGCGTTCGGTCAGGTAGTCAACGGTTTTGCCCTTGCCCTCGTCGCCCCACTGCATACCCACGATGACATAACCGGGCATTGGGGGTGCTTTCGCCTATTGTTTTCCCATGTTGGGGTTGGTGATGGGGTTGGGATTGATGCCGGCGCCCTTCATGGACGCATCGCGGACCTGCGTCGCGCGGACGGCGAACACGCGTTGTAGTTCGGCAATCGCCTCGGTGAGGTTGGCCTCCTCGTCGGCGGTGAGATTGCCCTTCGTCTTTTCGCGCAGCACCATCAGCGTGTCGATGAGATGGCGCGCGGCGCCGAGGTCGACGTAGACCTGCTTCTGGCCTTGTTCGGCGGCGAGACCCAGCGCCATGACGGCCTGCGCGGCGAGCGTCGAGACGAGGTAGTCGAACGGCGTCAGCTCTGCCTCGGCCATTTCCTCGGGCGTGGCGCCGGACGTTGCGTCGGCGGCTTGCGGGGCCGCCTTGCGCGCTTCCTCGCGCTCGCGGTCGACCTTGGACTTCCAGTCCTCGTCGACGAATATCTTGGGTGCGTCGTTCTTGTCCGACACGTGGCGCTCCTTCCGACCCGGCGGCGCCCGGCCCGCGCGTCTGGCGCGGGCCGGAGGCCGGGGGTTGTGTCAACGCCTGAAACTACTTCTTGTTCTTGTGCCGGTTTGCGCGGCGCTTTTTCTTGCGCTTGTGTTTCGCGATCTTCGCGCGCCGGACTTTTCTTCCACCCGCCACGATGGGCCCCTCCAGTTGTGTCCCGTATGCTTACGCCAGCCAGCGATCGTCCGGCATGGCGTAGGTCCAAAGTTCGTTGTTCGAGAAGTACAGCGCGATCTCGCGCTTGGCCGTATCGACCATGTCGGACGCATGGACGACGTTGTTTTGCAGGCTGAGGCCAAAGTCGCCGCGAATCGTGCCGATGTCGGCCTTGAGCGAGTTGGTGGCGCCGTTCATCTTGCGGACGACTTCAACCGCGTTGTTGCCTTCCCAGACCATCTGCACGGTCGGGCCGGAGGTGATGAATTTCACGAGATCGGGGAAGAAGGGCTTGTCGGCGTGTTCGGCGTAGTGTTGGTGCGCGAGATCCTTGCTGATGACTTGCATCTTGAGGCCGACGAGTTTCAGTCCCTTGGCTTCGTAGCGCTGGACGATGCTGCCGATGAGCCGGCGGCCAACGCCGTCGGGCTTCACCATGACGAAAGTGCGTTCTGCCACTCCGAACTCCTCTCCAACGAGTTTGATGCGCACGCGCGGCACACCGCGTCCGTCTGCCGATTCCAGGGGGTGTTCCGCCGAAGAACCGGGGCCGAAAGCCCCGCACGCCCAAACGCGGAAACTATAACAAACGGGCCGGAAACGTTCAACCGGCGGGGCGCGCGCGTGTCAAGGATAGGAGGCTTGTCACGGCGGGATTTCACGGTCTAGGCTAGTAGCGCGATTCGGAAGGGACCAGACCGGAATATGAAACTATCGGAGCGGCAGGTGCGCATCGTGAATGCGTTCCTGCGCGAGTGCGGCGAGGACGCCAACGCCGGGCCGGAAACCGCGCGAACGGCGACCGTCACGCGGATCCGACGCGAACTGCGCGACGAACTTGCGCGGCGGGATGACTCCATGCTGCGGGACGACGAATTGATCCGGTTGTTGAACCGCTTGCAGTTCCCCGAGCGTGCGGCGATGGCGGATGCGGCCGTACAGGCGAAGCCTGCGGGCGATGTTGCGACGGATCCCGTTCCGCTCGCGCTGGTTGCCGCGTCACTGGTGGTCGTGCCGATTCCGGAGGTGCGCGCCGCTGAACTTCAGCCGGTAGCACCGTCCGCGAAACCGGCACCCGGGGCGCAGGTCACGGCGCGAATGCCGTCCGGCCCGCTTGCATCGTCCTTGCGCGTGTGGCTTGGGGTGTGTCTTGCGCTGGGTGAGCAGATTGGACAGCCGGTGAACCGCGTGCGCGCGGCGTTCGTCGTGGCGGGACTGGTGACGGGCCCGGCGGCGTTGACGGCGTATCTCGTCGCGTACGCCGTGTATTACGTAGGCCGACACGGCGTCGGCGCACCCCATGCCGACGCGCGCGCGGTGGCGCGTGCCGCCGCGGAGCCGATCGCCGTGTTGTCGGTGATGGCGATGGTGTTTGCGGGCGGCCGCTGGGGCATCGACGCGGTGTACGCGATGACGGTGGGGTACACGCCCGAACTTGGCACCTGGGCGAGCTTCACGCAGAGCGTTTGGCCGCTACTCATTGGGACGGCCTCCGCGACAATTCCGATTGCGGCGCTGTCGGCGTTGCCGGTGGCCCCGCCCTGGGACGCGAATTTGCGGCGGCTGGTGCGTGCCGGGCTCGCGTGCGTGGGGGGGATCCTCGCGCTGGGTCTTGCGTCGTACCTCGCGGGTGCGCTGATTGACGCTGCGCAAAACTGGTCGATCTAGGCCGGTTTTCGCGCCAAGGCATTCATTGCCTGGGACACGACGCGCTCAATCGCCGAAACGGACAGGTCGACTTTCTCCGTTCGGCCGGATTCGAGATAGACGACGAACGCCGAGGAAACCGGTTGGCCCGCGTCCGTCGCCGCCGCGGCATACAACTGGAGCTGGGCCTCGTATCGCCGGTGCCGCTCGACGCTGAAGGCGCCGGTCTTGTAGTCGATCAAGCAGTTTCCGTTTACCAGCACATCGATTTTTCCGCGCAGGACCACGCCGTTCACGCGCCAGACGAACGGGACCTCGCGGCGTACCTCGCGCGCGTCCAGGAGCGTGTTGAAGGCCACGGACTTTTTTAGCCTGGAGAGCGACTCGAGCAACCCCGCACGCATGTGACCGCGATCGGCGACGCGCGGGCAGAATTCGCGGACGACGGCGTCGACCGGTGGATCCGAATGGAAGTCCCAGCGTTCCATCAACGCGTGGGCCGCGTTGCCCAGTGCCTTCCCGTCTCCGCGACGATCGTGCGTGGGCGGACGCGCCGTATCTTCGGACGAATCGCCGAACAGCCGATTGAGTAGCGTGCTGATCGGGAGCGAGACGGCCGGAAACGATTCGGGATCGATGGCGGCCGCCTGTGACTCGAGTTGGTTCATGGCCAGCTCGGTGGACGGCCGATCGCGGGAACGATCGGTGACGGCCGGGGCCGGATCACGCACGACGCGCGCGGTCCAGCCGTCACCCTGGACTTCGTCGTTGTGCGCGCGGCGCGACACGCTGAGTTGCGAGTCGATTGTATTCGCCCACGTGCCCTTGTGGCCGCCCGTAGGGACGGCGATGAGCAGGTGATCGCGCGCTCGCGTCATGGCGACGTAGAGCACGCGCGCCTCCTCGGCGGCAGCTTCGTCGCGGTCCACGGCGTGCAGCAGTTGTGCGAAGCGCGGCTTCTCGATTTCGCCGGTGGCGCCGTGTGCGACGGCGGCGACGCCGTGGCGATGGTGGCGCACACAGACGAGGGCGCCGCGCGATCCGCCCGGTTTCGCGGCCGTGTCCGCGACGACGACGATGGGGAACTCGAGGCCCTTGGCCTTGTGGATGGTCATCAGCGCGACGGCCCCGTCGCCATCGGCGAGGAGATCGGCGTCGCCCTCGCGGAGTTCGCGCCGTGCCACGGCCGCGAGATACACGGTGAAGGCGGAGAGCGTTGCCCGGCCGGTGTGCGAGAAGTTCTCGGCGAGATCGACGAGCTTGCGGAGATTTCCGGCCTTCTGCGCGCCGTGAAACTGCGGGAGGAGGATCGCCTCGAATCCGGTGCGCGCGAGGACGTGGCGCACGAGCGCGGCGAGCGGCATTTCGCGGCGCTGCCAGACGTCGCGCAACAGGCCGCGCGCGGCGTCGAGCCGGCGTGCCTGATTGGCATCCGCGGGACGATCCCCGCGCTGGAGAGCGTCGGCGAGGCCGCGCTCGCGCGTGAGTTGCATCAGCGCATCGTCCGAGACGCCGCCGAGCGGTCCGCGGAGGAACGCAGCGAGCGCGAACTCATTCCACGGGTCGAGCGCGGCGGCGAACAGGTTGTGCACGTCGAGGACTTCCTGGCGCGCGTAGTATCCGGAACCTTCAACGACAACCGATGGAATACCGAGCCGGCGCAGCGCGGCGTCGTAGATCTCGACGTTTGTCGACTTGCGCATCAGGATCGCGACATCGCCGAACTGGGCCGGGCGCAACGTCCTGGTGTTCTTGTCGAACACCGTGACGCCGCCGGGGCCGCACATCTGAGCGAGCCGTGACGCGATGAGATCCGCCTCGCGTTCGCGCTGCGTTTCGGCGTTCGCCTTCGCATCGTCGGGCTCGACCGGCGGCACGAGAAACTGGACTCGCGTCTCTCGCGCGGGGTCGCGCCTGGCGACGAGACGATGAAATACAGGTTCGACAGCGCTCAACAGTCCCGAGCGTGCGAAGAAGTCGTTGATAAACGCAATGATTTTGGGCACGGAGCGGAAGTTTTCATCGAGCGGCAGCGTCCGGCCGGTGCGTTTGCGCGCTTCGTCGAAGACCTCGACCTCCGCGCTCCGGAAGCGGTAGATGGACTGCTTCGCATCGCCGACGACGAAGAGCTCCGCGCCGGCCTGGTTCGTCAGCCGGGAGAGTCGCACGGCGAGGTCGAGTTGGGCGTGGTTGGTGTCCTGAAACTCGTCGACGAGGAGGTGGCGAATGCCGCGGGCGACGCGTTCGCGGACGTCGTCGCGCGTGGCGAGCATGTCGAGCGTGCGCGAGAGGAGATCGGGGAAGTCCATCGCGTTGCGCCGCGTCTTGGCGACGGAGAACTCGGCTGTTACGCGCTGATAGACGTGTACTACGTCGAGTGTCAGTTGCGCGGCGCGTGCCTCTATAACAGGATCGGATTCGATGCTGTCGAAGTCCTTCGCGATCTCCTTCGCCTCTTCGCATAACGCTTTGACCTGCTGGAAGGCCGATTCGGGTGTCCATGACTTCTTACTGCCGCCGCGAAACGAGAGCGTCGCTAACGCTTGAATCGCTTGACGAACCGTTTCTTCATTTCCGGTCGCTTGAATCGTTGCGATCGCGCCGAGGGCTGCCTGGCGAACGGATTCACGCGCGTCGGATGCGTCGGTGCAGCATCCGTCGAACGAGCCAAGGTCCCGTGCAAGACGCAGCAGATCCGGATTGGTCACGAACTGCGTGAGTCGCATGCGTTCGAGTTCGTCGGCGTCGCGCTGCCAGCGGGCGGCGAGTTGGGTCGCATCGAGTCCGGCGTATTCGATGGCGGCGCGGTCGAGAGGCGCGGGCGATTTCAGTGTTTCCTCCATGAAATCGATCAGGTTGTACGCGCCGAATTCTTCGGCGAGCCGGTGCGCCGGCGCGTCACCTGATTCGAGCAGGGCTTCGATCGCGCGCGCCGCGGTCTCACCGCGAAGCAGGCCGATTTCCGCGTCGGCGAGCAGCGCGAAGTCGGGATCGATTCCGAGGTGGAGCGCGTTTTCGCGCAGGAGTCCTGCGCAGAACGAGTCGATGGTCGTGATGCGGGCGGACTCGACCTGATATTCGAGCTCGCGCCACTTCGTCATCGACGCGGGATCGTTCGGATCCGCGGCCGCGTGGACTTCGCGGCGGAGGCGTTCGCGCATTTCGGCCGCGGCCTTGCGCGTGAACGTGATGGCGACGATCTGGCGGAGCGGTACGCCGTTCCGCAACAGATGCACGATACGATCGACGAGCACGGTTGTCTTGCCGGATCCGGCGCCGGCATCGACACAGATGTGCTCGCCCATCGTCGTGATGGCGGTGAGTTGTTGCGGCGTGGGATCGCGCTTCATGACTCGGCTTTGCGTCCCATGCGCGACTTTTCGTACCGGCAGACTTTCTCTCGCGCGCAACCCCGGCACGATTCTTTGAGTAGCGTCGGACGAAATCGGCCCGCGCGAATACCGCAAACGGTTTCCGCGACGGCCCGCTTCGCGAGGCCGATGCGTTCGTCCCAGTTGGACTTTTCGCCCCGTTTGAGCGCCACGGTCGGCGTGGTGTCCCTGCCGACGGGGAGGTAGACGGCGGAGTCGCACGTAGTCCCTGGGCAAAGCGATGATTCCGCGGCGAGGGCGTAGAGCGCGAGTTGGAAATTGAGCCCATCTTCGATCTGTTTGTTCGCGAGCTTCGACGTTTTGTAATCGATCAGGCGAACCCAGTCGGCATTCCGGTCTATCCGGTCGATTCGACCCGTGATGAGGAGCGTCTCATCCTCGAGCGCGAGCGGGAACGCGTCCGCTTGGCCGCCCGTGCGCCCGAACGCGACCTCGAACATGGCGGGTTTCCACTCGGACTCGGCGCGTTCGCGCTCGATGGTCAGGTATTGCGCGAGCGTGCGGCCGAGCCGGGCCTTCTCCGCGTCGCGCAGCCCCTTGGACAGATGAACGAACTGGGACGTATGTTCCGCGAACTCGGCGTCGAGCGATTCGCGCATCGAGGCAGCAGCGACATCGGGATCGATCTCGCATACGGACAATCCGATGAACGCGCGGTGGAATTTCTCGAGCGCGCCGTGCAGGACCTTGCCGGCGATGCGGCGATCGAGCGTGGTCTCGGTGGGTTCGATCGCGAAGAGACGCAGCACACGATCCTGGAAGAACGCGAACGGACACTGGGCGTAGGTTTCGAGTGCGGTGGCGCTGAAACGGGCGGACGGTCCGTAGTCCTCTCGAATCGCCTCGAGGTTCGCGCGGTCTGCGAGCATGGCGTCGTGTACGCCGCACGGACCGGCGGTCTGGCGCGCGGACTCAATCTCGGCCGCTGCCGCAATCTCCGGATAGTGTGCGGCGGCGTGCTTCGCGCCTGCGGCCCCGCTGAGCAGCAGGTTGCGGAGGTCACGGTCGCATGCGACGAGACCAGGCGCCGAGATGAGCGCGTCGGTCGGTGAGCGCGGCCGATCAATCTGGATTCCCGGCAGCCGGTCCGCAATCTCGTCGATGTAGAGGCTCCGTTGCGCCGCCTGGCCGCCGCGAGCGACGCGGTGCCAACTGAACGTGAGCCGGTCGCGTGCGGCGGCGAACATGCGGTGGAATTGCAGCAACTCGCGGCGATCATGCGCCTGGGCGTCTTCCAGCGACACGCCGAGGTCGCGCAGTTCGGCACGTTCGTCCTCGGCATAAAGCGCGTTGGACAGCGCGCGGGCGGGTACGCTGCCGTCGGTCATTCCGGCGAGGAAGACATGGCGAAGAGACAGATAGCGCGCGGCGTCCATGCCGATGAACGCCACGCCGGACGCGGGTCCGGGCGCGTTCA
>CAYUZD010000169.1:0-7213 GCA_964449475.1 uncultured Nitrospirales bacterium | reverse complement strand
TCCTCGCGGCCGACCGATCCGGCGCGACCGGCAAACCCGTGGCGCTGCCGCTGCCCTAGGGCCAACTCCCCGTGAATCGATCGGGCAAGACTTAACAAGTCGATCGCGGGAGCTACGCCCGCGGGATCCTGATCGACGCACGCACTGCCAATCGAGCAATCGGAAGTGCGTCAAGGAAGACTGTCTGACGGCTCTGCGACGGGCGCATTCAGCCGAATCTGCTCCTCGAGCCAATCGCGGCGCACGACCCGGTTCCAGAATACGACCCACGGACGCGCCTGGTCATAGGTCATTGGGGACATGGGCGCGCTCTCACCGGGCCGATGTCATTCATTTGAGGCGACACGCCTGCGGTATCGGATACACGTCCTCTCAGCAGGCGGGCGAATCCTCCGCGCTTGCTGCCGCCAGAGCCAGGAACGCCCAAACCAATGGGATGACGACCGCCGAAAGGTTGGCGCGGCCGGAGCGGCAGGACCGCATCGTGTGAACTCCTGGAACGGCGCGTGGAAACATGATCGGAATGGTACAAGAATCCGCCATGCAGCGGAAGTCTCGACGCAATACCGCGCGCCCGTCGTCTCTGGCGAGGCCGAGAGGTACTTGATTCAGCGCGGATCTGAGTGCTCTAATCGTGGGTTGACACGGCTCGAATCGGACGGCCGGCGCAAGGCGCGCCGGGCGAGTTGCGTCCAGATTGAACGTCATGAAGATCGAGGTGGCGATGCGTAGTGGAGCCCCGCGGCGCGGCGCGCAGTTCCGCGTCCGAAGTGTTGAACCTATCGTCTGGGTCGCGGTCGTATCGCTGGTCCTGCCCGCGCGCGCCGACGCCTATCTCGACCCCGGCACCGGCAGTCTGGTCATCCAGGCCATCATCGGCGTGTTGCTCGCACTGCGTCTGACGTCCAAGATCTGGTGGCGCCGATCGAAGCGGCTCCTGCAACGCATCTTCCGCCCGGGCAGCACGCCCACCACTCCCGGTGAGTGACGGCAGGCTCGGTAGTTCCTTTCGCGATCCCAGCGGGTTCGTGTTCACCCGCGACGGCGTGCTGTACCGCCAGATAAATCAGGTCTACGCGGAGTCGTTCGAGCAACTCGCCCGATGCGGACTTTACGATCGTCTCGTCCGGGACGGGCTGTTGATTCCGCACGAGCCTGCGGATGTGCCCGCAGCGGACCCCGGCCCGGCATACCGTGTGATTCGTCCGGAGCGCCTCGACTTCATATCGCAGCCGTTCGAGTGGCCCTTCTCAGCCCTGAAGCAGGCGGCACTGACAACGTTGCGCATCCAGGAAACGGCGATGTCGCACGGCATGAGCCTGAAGGACGCGTCCGCCTACAACATCCAATTCCGCCACGCGCGGCCTGTGTTCATCGACACGTTGTCCTTCGAGCCCTACCGCGCCGGGCAGCCGTGGGTCGCCTACCAGCAGTTCTGCAAACATTTCCTCGCTCCGTTGAGCGTCATGGCCAAGCGAGACGTCCGCTTCGGCCGCCTGCTCGAACTCCATGTCGACGGCATTCCACTCGATCTGGCGTCGCAACTGTTGCCCCGGCGTTCGCTGCTGAACGCGGGGTTGTTCCTGCACCTCCATCTGCACGCCCGCAGCCAGAAGAAGTTCGCCGGGGCGGCGGGAAATGACGCCTCCGCGGCCAAGCCGACGCGCGCGGTTTCTGAGCGGGCTGCGCTCGGAATTCTCGATAGCCTCCGATCGACGATCGAGGGGCTCGATTGGGCGCCGATCGACACCGAGTGGGGCGCCTACTACGAATCGACGAACTATTCGGATGCCGCGATGGAGGAGAAACTCGCGCTCGTTTCGTCGTTCCTGGATCGCGTTCAACCTCGCAGCGTCTGGGATCTTGGCGCGAATACCGGCCGCTTCAGCCGCATCGCGAGCCGCCGGGGCATTGCAACCGTCGCATTCGATATCGACCCGGTCGCGGTCGAGAGCAATTTCAGGGCGTGCGTCGAATCGAACGAACAACACCTGCTGCCGCTGTTGCTCGATCTCACGAATCCAAGCGCCGCGATCGGCTGGCAGAACTCCGAGCGGGAATCGTTCATGGATCGCGCACCGGTGGACACGGTATTCGCGCTCGCGCTCCTTCATCATCTTTGCATTTCGAACAATGTCCCGCTGGCCATGGTCGCGGAGTTCTTCGCACGCATTTGCCGCTCGTTGATCATTGAATTCGTTCCCAAGCAGGACTCGCAGGTACGGCGGCTGCTGGCGACGCGGCAGGACGTCTTCCCCGACTACCACGAGGACGGCTTCAGGGCGTCGTTTGCGAAATACTTCGAGGTGCAGGAAGCCCGAAAAATCCGCGAGAGCGAACGCACCCTCTTCCTGATGACGAAACGCGGCTGAACCGGGGCCGGCTACCGTGGGCCGGCAACGGATTGGGCGCTGAGACCCCTTCGAATCACGACCGTTTCAAGAACCTGGATCACGCTTCCCGTGACCCAATAGACGAGTGCACCGGCGGGAAAGGGATAAAAGAGCAGCGCGATGACGGCCGGCATCGCCAGCATGGATCTCGTGAACCGGCGGTCGGCCGACAACCACCCGATCACAACATGTGAACCGAACAGTAACACCGGCAATAGGTTCAACGAATCTCCGAACCAGGGGATCGAGGACCCTACTGCATACAGTGCATCGGGCTTCGTTAAATCTTCCATCCAAAGAAACGGGACGCCCCGGATCGGCTCGAACGACAGGATCTCCTGAAATAGTGCGATCAGGATCGGGATTTGAATCATCAACGGAAGGCATCCCTGCAGTTGACTGAGCGGCGATACGCCGTGCCGTTTCTGCAGCGCGAGAATGGCCTCGTCGCGCCCCTCAACGTCTTCACCGAACTGTTTCGTCAACGCATCAATCTTGGGCTTCAACGCATCCATCGTGCGGCCCATTGCGACCTGATGGCGAGTCGTGTAGACGGTGAGCGGAAGAAAGAGCGCCCGGACCCCCACACTCAACAGAATGAGCGCTGCGGGCCAGCTTCCCGTTAGTCCGTGTAGCGCCTCGAGTGAGAGCCGCAATGCGTCGCGAAGATATCGAAGCGGCGTGATCGCATTGGACTCGCCTTCGGCACCGGCCTCTGGCGACCCGGCGTCCGGCTGATCGTCTTGCGTGGCGGCGATGTCCGGTGAACCCGGTTCCGCGGGTGACGGATCGGTGGCCTGCGGAAAGGAGATGCCGGGTACGAGAACCAGGATCAGAATAGAAACGACCAACTGAAACGAACGACCCGAATGCATCCGCGCCATCACTTGATTTCTTCCCTCGCACCGATCAAGATTAGCCAAACATTAGCATAATGTGACGTGTTTGCAAGGGCGAGAAACGTGAAGAATCAGATCGAAGGGGCACCGTTGTGGCTGTTGGCGGCCAATGTCTTCACCGTATCGTCGCTCATCTTCGCTCAGCCTATACTGGATCTGCTCGGAAGGTTTCCGGAGTTTCTCGTCGCGAACGATCTCAGCCGGTCGGACGTCTATCTGTTGGCGCTTTCGCTTTCAGCCATCGTGCCGCTGATTCTGTTCATTCCCATACTCATTTCGACGCCGTTGGGACGACGCACCCGATCGTACGTGCAAACAGGCCTGATCTTCGTCCTCGCCGGAATCATCATCGTGCGGTTTCTCAGCGGAGTCGTCGCACTGCCGGGATTCGCCGTCCTGGGACTGGGCGCCGTGCTCGCGTCGGGAATCGCCGCGACTTACCTGTACAACAGCAAGCTCTCGTCGACTCTAGGCTGGCTCACTCCCATCGTGATCGTCTTTCCGGTGATGTTCTTCCTCAACTCGAACGTGCGCGACTTCATGCGTCCGCACGCGGCCTCGGCAATTCCAGCCGCAACAGACGTCCAACCGTTTCCGAACCAGCCTCCAATTGTCATGATCGTGTGGGATGAGTTGCCGCTGGTCGATCTGCTTGACCCGCAAGGCGGCATCGACGCCAAACGCTTCCCGAACTTCCACGCGCTTGTGAACGACGCGACGTGGTACGAGAACGCGACTACAGTGTGGATCACGACGTTCGGCGCGCTCCCGGCCATCCTCACCGGTTCGCATCCAATCTCCCTCCTGCCGATGTACAAATCGTATCCAAAGAACCTGTTTACGCTGATCGAGGGCCGCTACACGCTGAATGCGTTTGAGTCCATCACTCAATTGCAACGGCCGGCAGACGACGGGGACTCGGAGCAATCAACGAACGAGCGAATGTCGCGATGGCGGATGCTGTCCGAGGACATCGGACTCATCCTCCTGCACCTCCATCTTCCACTTGACCTCACGCGGAACCTTCCAAGTATCGAAGGACAGTGGGGCGGCTTCGTGCTCCGCGAGGGCGCGCCGCGGGACGAGGACACGAATCTTCCGAATTCGATACCACCGCGTGAGGCCACGGCATCGCACGATGACGAAGCGCCGGCCACGAGCGGCGCCACCGAGCCTGCGACCGAGCCGGGTCCTCCTGTTGCCACGATTCGCGGCGAGGACATGACGAAGGAGCAGCAACAGGAATTCCTCAATGCGATGACGGACGAGGAACTCGCCGCGTTCAAGAAGTCGCTGGCCCAGATCATCAGCGATGACGCCAGGAAGGCCATGGCGGAATCGCTGTCGCCGGAGGAACGCCGAAGGCGCGCCCAACAAGCCTATGAGATCAAGGCGCGGTTCGCGGAAAATTGGGCTGAAGCGCTCGAACAGCAGCGGCGCTTGATGTCTAAACATTTCAACGAAAGCCGATCCGAATTCTTCGAGCGGTTTGTGGCATCCATCGACGGAAAGCCACGCAACACGCTCCACTTCGCGCACCTTTTATTGCCTCATCCGCCGGCGATCTACCTCCCATCCGGACGCATTCACACGCCTCCGAGCGAGTATCGCAGTCCCAACAGCGATCGCAGCGAACTGTATCCGCGTTGGGCTTCAACCCAGGACGAACTCGACAACGAACATCACCGGCTGCGGTTGCAGACGGCATTTGCCGACCGGCTGCTCGGTAATTTGATCGCCGAACTCAAACGCCTGGAACTCTACGACGACGCCCTGATCGTGATCTGCGCCGACCACGGCGGCAGCTTTCTCGAGGGCGACTCGAGGCGCATGCCCTCGCCGAAGTCGTTCGGAGACGTCGCCTTCGTGCCCGTCATCATCAAGTATCCAAACCAGCAAGCGCCCGAACGCATCGCGGACAACGTCGAGACGATCGATATCCTGCCGACGGTCTATGACGTGCTCGACGCGGATCTTGGCTGGCGTTTTCAAGGCCGATCGCTGATCGACGCATCGACACCGCCGCGCGCGATCAAGGTGTTGCCTCCGGATCGACAACAAATCGACAAGACCGAGTACAGCGCCGAAGAATACCTCAAATACCGCGAGGAGGCCCATCGGCGAATCGTCGAAACGTTTTCATTGGACGATCCGCGCTCGGACATCTTTCACTACGGCAAGGCCCTGCCATTCATCGGCGAGAGCGTTTCCGCCGTCGAACCCTACATCGCCCCGGGCACGGCCACCAGCGCGGACGTCGACCGGCTCGTGAACATCGATACCACCGCGGACGACGCGTATCCACGGGTACAGGGAACAGTCCAGGGTACGGGGCCCGACGGCGACGACTTTCACGTGGCCGTCGTCATCAATCAACGCGTGGCGGCCGTCGTGCCGGTTTACCCTTCGGGCCCGGATTTACTCTTCGAAGCCATCCTGGCCGAGGACATCCTCGTGAACGGTAAAAACGACGTTAGCCTCTTGCTGCTGGATCTGCGGACGTACCAATAGCGTAGCTTCCACGCGCTCGCGGGAAACGCGGGAGTGGTCCGCATTATGGAAACTGGTCCATGGATAGGTTAGAGCTTCGGTAATCTTGGGCCTTCGCGAATGAGGCTGGAGGGTGCGAGAGTCGAGGCTTACGGAGGAGTCGATTGCCGCGGTCGCGGAGTCTGGGAAGGCGACACCATGACCGGACGAGGCAGTTCCGCCCACCTAGTCACCCTGTCGAACGAAAGATCCTCTGCCTGCGTGTGCACTGGGCGCCCGACCTCAAGACCCGCTCGGTCAACGCCGCAATCCTCACCCTGCTCCACCAACCGGTCACGCCGTGCGTCCGGCCGACAGCTGCACTCCCGCGCAGATCTATAGGGAGATTCCCTCCGAGAGGGTGGGCAATTTACTCCTCGATTCGGGTGTTCTACGATGAAACGACCGGAGTTTGGATCCCAGTGGCATCAACCGTCGAAAAGATGAACCTCCCCATCGAGGGCATGACGTGTGCCGGGTGCGCACAGACCGTCGAGAGCGCGCTGTCCCACGCGGACGGCGTGCTCAAGGTCAGCGTGAACTTCCCCGCCGAGACCGCGCACGTCGAGTACGCGCCGTCGAGGATCTCGATCGAGGACCTGGAGAAGGTCGTCCGCGACGCCGGCTATGCGGTCAAACAGAGCCTTGCCCAAGCCGAACTCAAGATCACGGGGATGACGTGCGCGAGTTGCGTCAACACCGTCGAGAAGGCGCTCAAGGGCACGCCGGGCGTCGTCACCGCGTCCGTCAACCTCATGACGGAACTCGCGCAGATCTCGTTCAACCCGGCAAAGGTATCGCGAGAACAACTCATCGACGCCGTGAGGCGCAGCGGCTACGGCGCGGACGTCGTGCGCGTCATGCAATCGACGCCGTCGGACGACACGGAGCAGCACCTCGCCGCGGCGCGCCGCCGGTTTCTGCTCGCGTGGGCGTTGACCCTCCCTGTCGCCGTGATGATGGCGCTGCACATGACGCACGTCTGGATGCCGCCGGGGATGGACTGGATCGAAATCCTGCTCGCGGCGCCAGTACTCGTCGTCGCCGGCGGGGAGACCTTCGCCAAGGGCTGGAAGACAAGCCGCCACCTCAGCCCGAACATGGACGCGCTCATCGCGCTCGGCACCGGCGCGGCCTTTATCACCGGCCCGATGAAACTCGCCAGCATGCCCATCCAGAGTTTCGCCGCCGTCGCCGCGATGATCATGGCGTTCCACTTGACCGGCCGCTATCTCGAAGCCCGCGCGCGCGGCCGCGCGTCCCAGGCCATCCGCCGCCTGCTCGAACTCGGCGCGAAGACCGCGCGTGTCGAGCAGATGGGCCAGGAAATCGAAATCCCCATCGACCAGGTCAAGCCGGGCGACCTCATCGTGATCCGCCCGGGCGAAAAGG
>CAYUZD010000168.1:0-7216 GCA_964449475.1 uncultured Nitrospirales bacterium | reverse complement strand
CAGCGCGCTCACAGCTTGCTCGAAGTGCTGACGCCGGTGTGCAAGGCGTACGGTTCCGACGCGGCGTATGAGTCCGTCATGCTCGCGCTGCAGGTCCACGGCGGTGCGGGATACATCGAGGAATTCCCCGTCGCGCAGCTCCTGCGGGACAGCCGCGTGTTCTCCGTCTACGAAGGCACGAACGAGGTCCAGGCGATGGACCTGCTCGGCCGCAAGGTCGCCGCGAAGGGTGGCGAGAACTTCCGCGCGTTCATGGAGGAAATCGGCAAGACGCTCGCCAAGGCGGGCGAACACCCGGAACTCGCCGACGCAACCGCGAAAGTCACGAAGGCGATGGAGGCCGTCGTCGAGGTCACGATGCATCTCGGCGGCATCGGCATGAGCGGCGACCACGAGCAGTACATCAGCCACGCGACGCCGTACCTGCGCGCGTTCGCGCAACTTGTCGTGTCGTGGCAGTTCCTGTGGCAGAGCATCGCGGCGCAGCGACAGATCAACGCCGGGAACGACGACCCGTTCTACCGCGCGAAGCTCGCGACGGCGAAGTACTACATCGACACCGCCGTGCCCAGCACGCTCGCCATCTGCGGCCTCATCAAGTCCGGCGAGGACACCGCGCTCCACTACAAGGAAGAGTGGTTCACGGCGGAAGCGTTTCAGTCGGCAGGGAAGTAGGCGCGACCGTTACGCGGAGTCGCGGGGACTCGCTTAGCGGAAGCTTGCGACGTAGGCGAAAGGGGCCTGGACACGCGTCGCACTCCAACCCTGCAGCAGTTGCCAGGGCCACCTAAAGATAGCCCAAGGCCTTGAGTTCTGCCCGCTCCTCTTCCGACAGCTGAGGCGCAATTTGCACCGCCTCGCCGAGCGGGGCGGGCCGGTGTTCGTATCGATCATATTCCGCCATGGCCGCTTCGTACAGCACCTTGGCGTCCTCGCTGCGGGTGACGGCAATATTGTTTTGTTCCCCTGGATCTGTCTGAAGATCATAAAGCTCGAGGGATTGTATGTAAGTGGAATCTTCGCCAGTTCTCAATTCCGAGGAGATAAGTTTTAGCCCGCCCCTTATCGCGCTCCAGATGATTCCCTCAATCGGCTGCACTTCGACGTCAGCCGGGCTTCGATACACGGCGCCGAGAACGGTCCGATCGGCTTCTCCGAACGCGCTACCGGAATCGGCGAAGAAGGGGACCAGTGATTGTGATTGGACAGGCGTAGCCGGCTCAAGCTCTGCCAATTCCATAACTGTAGCGAACAGGTCTGTCAGCGACACCGGGGCGTCAACACGCATTCCCCTCGGGCCTCTCGGCGTCCGGATGATGAGGGGGACGTGTTGGACCTCGTTATACATTGTGTATCGGTGCCATACCCCCCCGTGCTCCCAGAACTCCTCGCCATGATCGGAGAAAATCACCACGATCGAGTTCTCGAGAAACCCGCGCTCGTCCAGGTATTTCAGAAAATTGCCAACAACGTGGTCGGTATATGCAATTTCGCCGTCATATGCGTCAACGTATGCGCGTTGTTCCGCCTTGGGGAGTTCCCGCATGTGCTTCAGCAGTATCCGGGCGTCAATCTTTCCTATCGCCGCGCTCGGCAGTCTTCCGCGTGCGGATTCCGTCGGTGCGGATCCAGTAGCTTCTTCGGGTGTGGCAAACCTCGAACCGAACGGTTCCAGTGGCTGGTATGGCGCGTGAATCTCGTACGTGTGGACGAACAGGAAGAACGGGTGATGCCCCATTTCATCGAGCCAGGTCCTTGCACGCCCAAAGACTTTCTCTGCCGTCCCTGGAGGAAGCGGAAGCACTCCCTCGCCGTTCGAGTACGAATCGAAACCCTGGTAAAAACCGAGCTGTCCCCCCACCGCTACGCCCTCGGTGTATGCGCGCGTCAGGTAGCCGGCGCCCCGAAAGTACTCGGCCAGGGTAGCCAAGTCCTCCTCGACGCGGAAGCGATTACCGAAGTTGACGCCGTGAACTACCGGATCGAGACCAGTAAACGCAGACGCATGGGAGGGTGTCGTCCAGGAACTCGGTGAATAACAACGTTCGAACAGCACACCGGTCTTGGCGAACGCATCGATATTTGGGCTGGTTTCGCGTTCGTAGCCGTAACTGCTTAGATGGTCGGCGCGCAAGGTATCCAGACTGATTAGAATTACATTCGGGCGGTCATGCGCCGCCGTCGTTCGCTTTGAGTGCACGACCGGCGTACCCCACAGTCCGATCGCGCCGTCCGGAGGCGGCTGGAGCCCGGTGAATTCCGTTGTTGCGGAAAAGGTAAGGGCAAGTGCGCCGGTGTCGGCGCCCGCCGGTAGCGCGCTGTTCAGGTCGATGCGTTCGATCTGCCACCGTTGCTCCGCGATCGTCTCCGGAGTGAATTGGATGGCGCGATCATACAGTGGCACCGGCCCACTGGCCGTGTCCACCATGATCTGAAATCGAGTCGATCCCGACTGCGATATCGCAGTTGGGTTAACAGCCAACGCAACCCGCAGTTCGCCATCCGATGGCCTGGCAACTTCGGAAAGCTTGACTTCTTCGATCGTGAATCGCCCGGCTTGACGTCTGGCAAGGCGCAAGCAATCCCGGTACCTGGTGCCCACGCGCGCCTTGAAGGAATGCGACGACCCGGCCTCGGCGGCAGCCACATCCACAAGCCGGACAAATGAAGGCCCACTCTGTTGCTCCGTGCCCCGGCATGCGACTGAACCAATAATCAAACTTACAAGAAAGAGCCAACGCGGGTTGAGTACCTTCGCAGCACGAAAGGCTCGGTAGACCCTTGGAATATCCCTAACGATAATCGATCGACGATGATTGGCGTCGGGTTGGGCGTCAAGTGCTTGTCGTCGGAATCCGCGCGTCTGCCCAATAGTGCCGCAATGCGCTGTCGATTCAGTCGATGTCGAAGGGGCGCTGGACAGCCGTGGTTGTCCAACATGGCAGTGGTCAAAATATCGGCCGATTCCGTACGCCATGGCAACGTCGACGAAGACTCTCGCTTTACCCTTCAATTTCTTTCAGGACACAACGGTTGTCAGGAATGAGAGTTCGTTGAACCACACGCGTTGCAAGAATAGACTCCGCTGGATATGGAATCAAGAATACGTTGCTGCACATGTCGTGGGGCGGCATGAGCCGCGTCATTGCGACCGGTAGCGATGTCCGGTTCTACCGCGCCAAGCTGGGGGCGGCGAAGTACTACATCGACACCGCCGTGCCCAGCACGCTCGCCATCTGCGGCCTCATCAAGTCCGGCGAGGACACCGCGCTCCACTACAAGGAAGAGTGGTTCGATGCGGGCGCGCTTCAATCCACCATGAAGTAACGCGGATTATTGAAACTTCCCTCGACCGCCCGCTGATCCTGCTCGGACGTACAACGTCAAATGCAGGGTACCGGAAGGATTCTGGAGAGTGGTGAACGACCTTCCTGGTCTGTTCCCCAAGTGTCCGAAGGCTGGGCCACCGGTGCGCTGCGGTATTAACTCGTTGTTCTTGATGGACGGAACTCTTACCTCAATTCGTAGGCTCGCAGGAGGATATGGCGAATCTACGATGAGCAGATCGGCGCGACACGGCAAAACGCCGCTTCCGCCTCGGGCGTCGCCTCGCGAGGTCGGGTCAGCCGACGCAGGCTGCATGGGCGAGCCGCCCATATTACGGTGTGCCGCGTCAGACCCGCCGCCCATCGGACACGACTGCCACGCGGGGCAATGCGTGCCGCAGATCATCAGGCGGCGGGAGTAGAGGCCGTGGGCGACGGCGTTCCGATTCTCGTCAGGAGCGCCGATGGGCGGGAATCCGACGTGGTGACGACAGCGGCCAGAATCGTGGCCGGACGGGAGCAGACACGGCACGCCGCCTACCGTCCGCGCGCCGCAAATGCGGCGGCCGAGGTCGGTCTCGCGACACTCGACGAGCCGCACCCACTTCGCGTCCCACGACCGCGCGCACGGCGTGCCGAGCTTTGTTGCGCGGTGGATGTTGTGGACATGGTGGATCTCCCTAGGTGCGAATGGGTCGTATGGGACCGGGGCGACCGGGAGCGCCGGTGGATGCTCCTACAATTCTTGGCGGGGCGTTGCCCCTGGTGAGGGTCAAGAACCCAACACGGAGTCTCAGAGAATACGGAGAGAACTTATTGTGAGGAACAAGGGTGGATACGACATAAACGATTGGTGGCAAACGGTTTAACGCGAAGAGTGGTGGATGGATTGAACCTCTGTGTTCTCCGCGTCTCTGTGTTGAGGCTCTTCGCCCCGGCCTCCGTCTACAGCGCCTTAATCCGAATGTTCCGGAAGCTGGCTTTGTGGCCGTGGTCGGTGATGCCGATGAAGCCGCGGCGGAGGCGGTGTTTGAGTTCGGCGTGGTCGTCGAAGTTGAGGTCCTGGACGAGGACGCCGTTGAGTGTCGCGCGGTAGACGGGGCCCTTGAGGTAGATCTCGACCTGATTCCACTCGCCCTCGGGCCGCGCGGCGTTGACCTTGGGCGCGAGTACGTCGTAGACGGAGCCGGTGCCGGTCTTGTCGGGCTTGGCGCCGGAGTCGCCCATGATCTGGAACTCGAAGCCCATCTTGGACGCGCGGTTGGCGCGGGGCGCGCGAAGCCAGACGCCGTTGTTCGCGTCCTTCTCGTAAATCTTCCACTCGAACCGCAGGATGAAGTCGCCGTATCGGTCGCGGGACATCAGCCAGCGTCCGCCCGGCTCGTTCCACGAGAGTAGGCCGCCGCGCGAGACGAACCCGTTCCGGTTGTCGCCGACGATGCTCCAGCCGTCGAGCGTGCTGCCGTCGTAGAGCGAGATCCAGCCGTCGGCGCGTTCTTCCCACGTCAGGCCGACGTTGGTCGGGATCCACGGCCGGTCCTCGGCGGGTTGGCGGTTCGCGCGCTCGATCGCGTCGAGCGAGGCTTGCGTGTCGGGCAGGATCGCGTTGCGCGTGCGCGCGCCCTCGGGCGGCAGGCCGCCGAGCACGACCGCGGGCCGGCCGGGCCGCGCGTGATCCGGGTCGACCACGAGCTGCACGTCGCCGTTCCACGGCGCGAGCAGCGTGGGCCGCGGGGCCTTTGCGCGGAACGCCTCGACCAGTTCGCGGCTGCCGGGTCCGTCGATCCAGAACAGGATGCTGGTGTCGCCGCGGAACTCGCGCGCGGCCGTGCGGACGGCGTTGAGGCGCGCGGCGTCGTCCGCCCGCTCGAACCCGCCGAGCACGCGCACGATGAGGTGCATCCAGCGTTTGTTCGCGGCCTCTTTCACGCGGCGGACTTCCTTGACGTATTTCTCGTCGAGCGCGGTGCCGTCCGAGTTGAACCCGCCGAGGTCGAAGCTGAGCGCCGTGCCGCCGACGTCGGAGACGCGGATGAACGCCTTCACGAGTTGTTCATCGGTGAGGCCGGGCCGGCAGAAGTCCGGCTGGTGGACGGTGAGGATCGGGCGGGCCGTGTCGCCGCGGTAGAACGCGTCGCCACGGACGCGGACGCTGTCGTCCGCCTTGTCGCGCTCGGCCCACGCGCCCGCCGTTACACTCAAGGCCGCGAACAGCATCGCCCACCGCATCTTCATGCTTCCTCCGTCCGTGCTGGTGACATTCGCGGCCACTGTAACAAATCCGAAGAAGACTGCGCGCCGGCAGGGCAACGGGCGCGCACAGGATAGGGAGCGGATTGGCTGGATGAAGTGGTGGGCAGTACAGGGGTCGAACCTGTGACCTTCTGGGTGTAAACCAGACGCTCTAACCAACTGAGCTAACTGCCCCAAAAACCGAACGAAACTATAGCATTTGGCCGTCGACCGCGGCGAGTTTTGGCGCGTCAGCGTGCGTGAATGCGTTATAATAGGAGCATGATCCGCGATGTCGAAAAGTGGCGCGAGTGGGAAGAGAACTACATCGCGTCGACGCCGCCGAACCACCCTGAGGCGCTACGCTTCGTGGAGGAAATGCTTGAGCATGCGCGGCGACTCGGTGTCTTCCCAGCGGATGATCCGCTTGAGGAAATCGAACATACCGTCGATCTTGCGATGGCGCTGAATGCTCCGGTCAACCCTCCAGCAACTCGCTAGGGAATTGGACTCCCGCCGAATCCCGTACATGATTATCGGTGGACAGGCGGTTCTGGTCTACGGGCGAATGCGGGCGACGGACGACATCGACGTGACGCTCGGAATCGGTCCCGACGAATTCGATCGTGCGCGTGAAGTGGCGACATCGCTGGGATACACCGCCACGAAACCGGACCCAGAAAAATTTGCTCAGCAAACTTTCGTCTATCCTTGCAAGAACGACACGACCGGACTTCGAATCGATTTCGTCTTCTCGTTCTCGCCCTATGAGCGTTGCGCGATCGAGCGCGCGCGTGAAGTCGACGTAGACGGGGAAATCGTCCGTTATGCGACACCGGAAGACATCGTGATTCACAAGATCATTGCCGGGCGGCCAAGAGACGTCGAGGATGTCAAATGGATTATCAAGAAGAATCCGGAGCTGGATATGACCTATGTTCGGGATTGGCTTCGACAGTTCGAGGAAGTCCTCGATCGTCCCCTGTTCGACCGGCTGAATTCTATTATCTGATTGCCGCTTCGCGTTTGCGCGGGTATTTGGATGCGACGTAGTCGTCGATGAGTTTGCGGAAGGCGGCGGCGAGTTCGGCGTGGGTGCCTTGCAGCGTGGCGACTTTCTCGCCGTCGATGTAGACCGGGCACGACGGCGCTTCGCCGGTGCCGGGCAGGCTGATGCCGATGTTGGCGGCCTTGGACTCGCCGGGGCCGTTCACGACGCATCCCATCACGGCGAGCGTAAGCGTTTCGACGCCGTCGTAGTCCTGCTTCCACACGGGCAGCATCTCGCGCGTGTAGGCCTGGATTTCCTCGGCGAGTTCCTGGAACGTCGTGCTCGTCGTGCGGCCGCAACCTGGGCACGCGGTGATGCTCGGCGCGAACGACCGCAGCCCGAGCGACTGCAGGATTTCGCACGCAGCGTACACCTCCTCGCGGCGGTCGCCTCCCGGCCGCGGCGTGAGCGAGACGCGGATCGTGTCGCCGATACCCTCGGCCAGCAGGATGCCGAGCGGCGCGGCGGACCACACGAGCCCGCGAAGGCCCATCCCGGCCTCGGTGAGCCCCAGGTGCAGCGGCTGGCGCGTGCGGCGCGCGAGTTCGCGGTAGATCCAGACGAGGTGCACGGGACGTGAAATCTTGCACGAGATGATGATCTGGTC
>CAYUZD010000167.1:4502-7220 GCA_964449475.1 uncultured Nitrospirales bacterium | reverse complement strand
CGCCGGCTGAAGCTGCAGACCGTCGGGGAAATCTTCACGCAGCGCTACGGCACGCGGCGGTGCCAGGTGTTGACCAGCCTGTGCGTACAGACCGAATACGCGATCATCAACGTGATCGAGGTGTACGTTACCGCGGCGATCCTGCGCGGGCTGACGGACATGAATCTTGCGCTGGCGGTGACCATTGCCGCCGTGGTCATCATTACGTATACCGCGCTGGGCGGGTTGTGGGGCACCGCGTTCACGAATCTGATTCACTGCGCCGTAATCGTCGGCGGATTGCTGATTGTCGGCGCGATGGGCGTCTCGAAGGCGGGCGGATGGGACGCGGTCGTCGCGAGCGTGAACGGGCATCTCGAAGGCGCGGGGCGGGACCCCGCGGGCTGGTGGGGCATCGCGGGCGCGGGTTGGGGCGCGGTATTGGGGATGTTCTTCTCGGCATCAATCCACACGCCGGCCGCGTCGGTGTACACGAACTACGCGACAGCGGCGCGGCGCGAGCAGGACGTGATGCCGGGGTTCCTGTTGGCCGGGGCAATGGGATGCGTGATGCCGTTTCTCGCGGGATTGATCGGCATTCTGACGCTGGCGGAGTACGGCGTGAACCCGGGCACCCGCGGCTACACCAACCTGACGAAGCTCGCGACAGAGATTCATCCCTTCTACGGCAGCATAGCGCTGGCGGCGGTGCTCGCGGCGGTCATTTCCTCCGGCGGACCGATCCTCCTGTCCAGCGCGACCATGTTTGTGCGCGATTGGCTGCCGTTCACCAGGAACTATTCGTCTACGGAAAAGCTCAAGGCGTATCGCATCGCTACGGTCGTGTACGGCGCGGTGTCCGCGGTAGTGGCGTGGATCATCCTGCAACCGCAATTCGCGGTATCCGTGCTGGACCTGTTGCTGTTCGGATTCGCGATGGTGGTGCCGCCGGCGATCGCGATTGGATACGTGATCTACTGGCGACGCACGACCGAAGCGAGCGCGTACTGGGGCATGTTTACCGGATACGCCGCTGGGCTCGTGTGGTTTGGGCTGATCAAGTGGGCGAAGCACATCGAATTCACGGTGTCCGAGGGCGATTCGTTCCTGCGGCGGGCGTTCCACACCTGCTTCGTGTATAAGGGCGAGGGAATCGATCCGTCGTATCCGACGACGATTGTGCCGCTGATCGTGGTTCCCGTGCTGGCGCTGTTGTACCCCCGTGCACAGGAGGCGAACGACCGGTTTTACGACCGCGTGTGGGGCCGTGGTCCGGCGGACGACTCGCCCGGCGAGGACTGACGTGACGTTGGACGCTCCCGGAACCGGTTGCTACACTTGGCTACTTGATTCGCGGCGACGACGCCGGGAGAAGCGCGCCGCAAACACGATGGGACCCTCGATGCTGCGTCACGCGTTATTTGTCGCGCTGGCCGCGCTCCTGATTGGTGTAAATGCGTCGGCCCAGGCTCCGCGCGACGCGGTGTTTGTAAACGGGCGCGTGTACACGGTCGATTCACAACAGCCCACGGCCAGCGCGTTTTCGATTCGTGACGGCCGGTTCATGGAGGTCGGGACGAACGAGGCGGTGCTCGCCGCCGCGGAAGCCGGCACGCAGGTGGTGGATTTGGGCGGCAAGACGGTTGTGCCGGGACTCATCGATGCGCATGGGCACCTGCTCAATCTCGGGATCAGCCTACAACAGGTCGACGTCACCGGGACGACGAGTTACGACCAGATCGTGCAGTCGGTCGCGGCGCGCGCGGGACAGGTTCCCGCTGGACAGTGGATCTTGGGCCGAGGTTGGGACCAGAACGACTGGGACATGAGGGAGTTTCCAAACCATGCCGCGCTGAGCGCCGCGACGCCGAACCATCCCGTGTCGCTGATACGCGTGGACGGCCACGCGTTGCTCGCAAACGCGGTCGCACTCGCACAGGCGGGGATCACGGCGCAGACGCCCGATCCGCCGGGCGGGAAGATTCATCGCGACGAGCAGGGCAACCCGACCGGGGTGTTGATCGACGCGGCGATGGGCCTTGTGCGCGCGCACGTGCCGTCGCCGACGCCCGCGGAACGCCGCGACGCGCTCCGCGCGGCGATCGCGGAATGCATATTGCACGGGTTGACGGGCGTGCACGACGCGGGGGCGGATGGCGAGACGATCGAGGCGTATCGCGAGATGATCGACGCGGGCGAGTTTCCGTTCCGCGTATACGCGATGATCACGTCCAACGACGCGGGGACAGTCAACCGGTTTTTCGAGTCCGGGCCGCTGTTGAACCACGGCGACGGCCGTTTGACGGTGCGCGCGGTGAAAGTCGTGGTCGACGGCGCGCTGGGGTCGCGCGGCGCGGCGCTGATCGAGCCGTATACGGACGACCCGGGAAACACGGGGCTGGTCATCGTGCCGCAAGACGCGCTCGAGTCGTTGACCGGCCGCGCGCTGGCGGCGGGATTCCAGATCGCGGCGCACGCCATCGGCGATCGCGCGAACCGCCTCGTGCTGGACGCGTACACGAACGCCTTCGCCGCCGCGGGCGTCGCGCCGAAGGAAAACGACAAACGGTTGCGCGTCGAGCACGCGCAGATTGTCGCGCTGGACGACATCCCGCGGTTCGCGGCGTTGCGCGTGATCCCCTCGATGCAGGCGACGCACGCGACGTCCGACATGCCGTGGGCGGAGAGCCGCGTCGGGCCGGAACGGATCAAGGGCGCGTACGCGTGGCAGCGGTTCCT
>CAYUZD010000167.1:0-4402 GCA_964449475.1 uncultured Nitrospirales bacterium | reverse complement strand
GCGAGCAGCGTCGAGCACGCCGTCATCGTGACAGACAGCGGCACGTCGGCCTTCGCGAGGTAGGCGATGACGTTCGACGCGGTGCCGCCGGGACACGCCCCGACGATGATAACGCCCATGGCAAGTTCGTCGTCCAGGCGGAACGCCTTCGCGAGTCCGAACGCGAGCAGCGGCATCACGATGAACTGTGCGGCAAGCCCGCACGCGACCGCGCGCTTCATGCGAAGCACGCGGACGAAATCCTCCGGGAGCAGCGTCGCGCCCATGCCGAACATGACGAGCCCGAGCAGCGGCGTGATGTAGCCCTGCAGCGGCCGGAACGCATCCGGCGCGTTATACGCGACAACGGACAGCAGCAGTACCCAGGCGACGAAGCCGTCCGTCCAGATTTTTAGCGCGCGGTTCATGCCGCGGGAGTGTGTCAACGCCGGGCAGCGCGGCGCAAGTATCGGTACAATGGGGCGCATGCCAAAGGAACGCCGCCCGCGCCGACGCCGCCCGCCGACGATGGCGAAGCTCGTCTCGAAACACCGGGACGAGATCACGGCGTTGTGCGACGCGTGCAAGGTGCAGCAGTTGTACCTCTTCGGGTCGGCGGCGCGCGGCGAGTTCCGGCCGCGGTCGAGCGACCTGGATTTCCTCGTGCGGTTCAAGCCGTCCACGCCGGCGGAGCACGCGGACCGCTACTTCGGACTGATCGACGGGCTCAAGGACATCTTTCACCGGCGGATCGACCTGGTCGAGATCGGTGCGGTGAAAAACCCCTACTTCCTGGAAAGCGCGGAATCGAACCGGGTACTGCTGTATGAAGCGTGATCCAAGGCCCTATCTCCACGATGTGGCCGAGGCGGCCGCACGCCTGTCCGACATGATCGCGCGCAAGACGCTGGACGACTATCTCCACGATCCGACGCTGCGGTCGGCGGTGGAGCGGCAGCTCATCGTGATCGGCGAGGCGCTCTACCAGTTGCGGATGTATTTCCCCGACATCGCGAAGCGCATCCCCGACGCGCACCGGTTCATCACGTTTCGCCACGTGCTGGTCCACAGCTACAACCAGGTCGAACCGGACGTGGGTTGGGGCATGATGGAGACCGGCCTGGAGAAACTGCGCGCGGGAACGGACCGGGTGCTCGCGGGGTTCAGGTCGGCCGGTCCGGATTCCCAGTGACGCCGAAGTGCGCATACTCCAGCGTGAAGACACCATGACCAGCCACCGACGGACATTTCGAGCGACGAAGCGGGCGTAGGACGCGCCCGCGGGCGGCGGCGAGCCGCCCGATTGCGGCCGTCCCCTGCGCCCGCGACCCCGGGGCATGGGCCTCTTGCCCGTGCCGGTCTTTGCATTCTAAGCCTAATGGCGCGTACCATTTAGGCAGCCACGGGGCGGCTGGACGGACCTGAGTTTCCTCCTTCCGGAACGGCACTTCGGCTATAGCGAGGGGCCTTTTCACGCCGTTTTCGGCCAGGCCGCCGCCCTGCACGGGAGCAACGTCGAAGTCATGCGTAGAGACATCCTTCATCCGGGCGCCGCCAGCCTCAAGTACGAGATCCGCGAGATTGTGGGCGCGGCGCACGATATCGAGCGGCTCGGCCAGAAAATCACGTGGGAGAACATCGGCGATCCCGTCCAGAAGGGCGAGGACCCGCCGAAATGGATCCGCGACATCGTGACCGGGATCGCGGCCGACCCGAAATCATGGGCGTATTGCGACACGCGGGGCGTGCCGACGACGCGCGAGTTCCTCGCGGACGAGGTCAACAAGCGCGACGGCGTCCAGATCACGCCGAACGAGATCATGTTCTTCAACGGCCTGGGCGACGCCGTCGCGAAGGTGTACGGGTTCCTGCGGCGCGAGGCGCGCGTGCTGGGGCCGTCGCCAGCGTACAGCACGCACTCGAGCGCCGAGGCCGCGCACTCGGGGTACAACCACGTCACGTACAACCTCGATCCGCACAGCGGGTGGATGCCCGACATGGAGGACATCCGCAACAAGGTGAAGTACAACGACTCGATCGCGGGGATCCTGCTGCTGTCGCCGGACAATCCTACGGGCGCGGTGTACCCGCGCGAGATCCTGGACGAGTTCGCGCGGATCGCGCACGAGTTCGGGTTGTTTCTGATCGCGGACGAGATCTACTCGCACATCGTGTACAACGGGCAGCCGCGGCTGCACATGAGCGAGTGGATCGGCGAAGTACCGGGCATCGCGATGCGCGGGATCAGCAAGGAGTACCCGTGGCCAGGTTCGCGGTGCGGGTGGCTCGAGGTGCTGAACAAGGACCGCGACGCGAACTTCGGGAAGTACGTGGACAGCCTGCTCGCCGCGAAACGGCTCGAGGTGTCGTCCACGACGCTGCCGCAGATGTCGATCCCGCCGGTGATGGGCGACGCGCGGTATCCGGAGCACCTCTCGCGCCGCGAGAAGCTGTTCGCGGCGCGCGCCGAGGAGATGGCGGACGCGCTCGCGGGGTGCGACCACGTCATCGTGAACAAGCCGAAAGGCGCGTTCTACTACACCGTGATGTTCAAGGACGGCGTGCTGAACCACACCCAGTCACTGCCGATCGAGAACCAGGCCATTCGCCGCCGCATCGAGCAGATGGTCGAGGGTGTCGAGCCGGACAAGCGCTTCGTGTTCTACCTGATGGGCGCGACGGGCATCGTCGTCGTGCCGCTGACGGGGTTCCAGTGCACGCACCACGGGTTCCGCGCGACACTGCTCGAGACGGACGACGCCAAGCGCGCATGGATCCTGAAATCGCTGCGCGAGGCGATTGAGTTGTACGTGGACAGCGGCGTCGGCGCGCTGGCCGGCAAGGCTTGATGCCCAACGTAGAAGCGGCGTCCCGCCGCTTTGCGCCCAGCCGGCCGTCATTTGCCCAGGGACGTTCCTCATGAAGAAGTACGTTTTCGGCGCGATCGGCCTCGTGCTGATGGCGGGCATGATCTGGCTGCTGTTCCGCAACACGGACTGGGGCCAGGTGCGCGAGGCGTTGCGCGGGGCGAACTGGCTGCTGCTGATCCTGGCGATCGTGCCGATGTTCCTGTCTCATCCCGCGCGCGTGCGCCGCTGGAGCTTCATCGTGCGCGCGGCGCACCCGGCGACCTTCCGCCAGATGTTCAGCGCGACGCAGATCGGGTTCCTGGCGAACATGGCGCTGCCGGCGCGAGCGGGCGAGGTAATCCGGCCGCTGGTGTTGACACGGTTAACGCGCATTCCATTCTCAAAGACGATGGCGCTCAACGCGGTCGATCGCATTACCGATATCTTCGGCTTGCTTGCGGTGATGGTGGTGTCGCTGATCGCGTTTCGGCCGTCGGTCGGCCTGAGCATTCCGCCGGAGACCTTCGGCACGGATGCGCCGATCACGCTCTCGGCGAACCAGTACCGTCAGGGCGCGATCACGACAGGCGTTGCGCTCGTCGTTGTCGTGGCGGGGTTCGTGGCGCTCTACCTGCGGCGGGACATCGCGCTGGCGATCTCGAGCCGCACGCTCGGGCTGGTCTCGCGCCGTGCGGCGGTTTTCCTGAACGGCATGATCCACCACTTCGCGGACGGCCTGCACGTGTTCCGGTCGCCGCTGGACCTCGCGCGGAGTACCTGGTGGTCGCTGGTCACCTGGGGCCTGAACCTCATCGGGCTGGGTCTGGCCCTCGCGGCCTTCGGGATCGAGTTCCCGTGGTACACGCCGTTCGTGATGCAGGCCGTCATCGCGATTGCGATCGCCGCGCCGAACACGCCGGGGTTCGTCGGCCCGTTCCACATCGCGATCGTGCTCTCGCTGGTGATGACCGTTCCGGGTGTCGACGTGAACGTCGCGAAGGCCTACGCGATCATCGCGCACCTCTGGCAGTTTCCGCCGGTGTTGGCCTTCGGATTCTGGTGCCTGCTCCGCGACAACATGAACCTGTTCGAATTGCAGCGCGAAGGGCAGGAACAGGCGCAGCCAAAGGAAGAGCACGATGTTCACGAACTTAGTGAAGAAATCGAGATAAGACTGAAGCGAACAGAACGGAAGTACGAGTCCCGGAGGGACGATCGATAGTAGCCCGCCGTTTTAACGGCGGGTATCTAGAAAATGAAAGAATTCAGTCCCGTAGGGACGACTGATACAGCGTCAGCCGTCCCTACGGGACTTTTGATTTATGGACGCGCCAAGTCCCGCCGTTGAAACGGCGGGGGCTACAATCAGTTGCCCCTTCGGGGCAGCGAATACAATGATCACAGACGGGGAGCTTAACTGCTCACTCGTGCCGCAACGCCTCGACGGGGTCCATTTTTGCGGCGCGAAGCGCGGGATAGATGCCGAAGAGGACGCCGACGCCGACCGAGATGCCGAAGGCGAGCGGCGGGGACCACACGGTGACGATGGTGGTCTGTTCGGCGAAGATTTCGAT
>CAYUZD010000166.1:0-7248 GCA_964449475.1 uncultured Nitrospirales bacterium | reverse complement strand
TGCGCGACGGACTGTGAAACGACGAAAATAACGACGCACGCGGCGCCGATGGCTGAGAAGACCCTTCTGTTTTGCGTCATTATCGTGACCTCGGGCCCGATCGTCCGGACGCGATCATGCACTCCGGGACGGTTCGCTGCAAGCGAGCGCAGGCATCGGACGGGGATCCGGATCGTCGTCGAATCCGCGCGCGAGATCCGCAAGCGCGCGAGATTACTCGCGGGAACCTTCATGGTTAGAGAGTGAGTTGTGACGCGCGAACGTGCGAGAGACGCAGTACGCGGTCGCGTCCCGAGAACTGATGAATGCCTATTCAAGGTTTCTGCTACACTCGCAACTTCGGAGAGGCCCCGTTCCATGACCTTCCCACAACGGCGCACTTTGCTTCGGTCAATCGGATGGGGTTTCGTGATCGTCGGTGGCGTCGCGGCGTTCATCTTCGGTTACCTGGGATTCGAACAGTACCATGCCGGCGATTCACGGTATGGTTGGCTCGACATCGTCTACCGCACGTGGCAGTTGTTTGTTCTCGAGTCCGGAGGGGTCGAGCCTCCCGTGCCGCTCAATCTCGAGGTCGCGCGCATCCTCGCTCCGATTGTAGCGGCCTTTGCCGCCGTCCAACTCGCGATCGACGTGTTTCGGGAACGCTGGCGGCTCTGGCGGCTTCGCTTCCGGACGGGTCACGTCGTTATCGCCGGACTTGGCCGGCGCGGATGTCAACTAGCGGCGGAAGCACTACAGCGCGGCCTGATCGTCGTGGTCATCGACCACGAAGCCGACGCCGCACGCCGCGCGGAGCTTGTCGCGCTGGGCGCGATCTTCATTCCGGGCGACGCGGCGCACATTGACGTCTTGCGCCGGGCGCGCGCGGCGTACGCGAGCCAGGTGGTGGCCGTGTGCGGTTCGGACGGCGCGAACGTGCGCGTGGCGCTGACGGTGTTTGAGTTGGAGAGACAGTCGACTGGACGCACGGGAATCTGCACGACGTGCCACGTGCAGATTTCGGACTACTCGCTGGGCCTCGTTTTCCGGGAACACCTGGCGTTTACCACCGAGGACGATTCGTTTGACATCGTCCCGTTCAGCAGTTTCGAGAACGCGGCGCGGTCCGCGCTCAACGAGCACCCTCTCGATCACCAACACATCGGGCCGGACGACCGGCGCTGCGTACACCTTGTCATTCTCGGATTCGGCCAGATGGGCGAGGCCCTGGCGCTTCAAGCGGCGCGGGTCGGCAGTTACGCAAACGTGGTCCCGCCGCGAATCACCGTCATCGATCAGGACGCCGCGACGCGATCGCGACAGTTCGACGTGCGGTACCCGCTTTTTCGCGAATGCTGCAGGATCGACTTCGTCGAGGCGGCGGCCGAAAACCCCGACACGTTGTCGGCGATACGCGCCATCACCGACTCAACCACCGCGGTCGCGACGGTCGCCCTCTGTTTTGACGACGACTCATTGAACATTCGGCTCGCGCTTCGCCTCCGCGAATGGCTGGGAAACGCGAACGCGCCGATTCTCGTGCGCATCGCGGAGGATGCCGGGCTGGGGATGGTGGTCGAAGGCCGGTCGGCCGAGCGCATCTATACCTTCGGATCGACCACGACGTCGTGCTCGTGGGACACGCTCATAGGTGAACCGGCCGACCGGCTTGCGCGGGTCATCCACGAGCGGTACGTGAAGCAGCAGCGCGCCGAAGGCCGGCCGGAGGGGCCGAACACGGAACCCTGGGGCCGGCTCGCGCCGGGTCTGCGCGAGTCGAACCGCCAGCAGGCGGACCACGTCCCCGTAAAGCTGCGCGCGCTGGGGCACGACGTGCGGCGCATGCAGGACGTGGCCGGGCTTGATCTGGCCCTGACAGACGATCAGGTGAACCTGCTCGCGCGGATGGAACACGCGCGCTGGAACGCCGAGCGGTTCGTCGCCGGATGGTCCAAGGGCGACAAGGACGTGAAGCGGAAGCGGTCCCCATACCTCATTCCATTCGACGAACTGCCCGAAAACGTGAAGGGCTGGGACCGCGACGCGGTGAGGAATGTTCCGGAACTGTTACGAGTGTTGAGTCAGTCGAACACGGGATCGTGAACGATCGCCCTCTGTTGCCGAAGGCGAGCGACGCACTCGCGGCTACTGCTTTACAATTTTTAGTTCGACTTTTTTGAGAAGGTCTGGAATCGCGCTAACAGCGCTACGGTCTTTATCGGCCTGTTCCTTTGCGGTGTCCTTGAGTTCCTTCCAGGGTATCAACCACGGACTTATCTTCCTGTCGTGGTCACGCGGGTCGCCGAGCTTCCAATTCATCGCGAGCCGCTCCTCCATCCAACGCGCGTGCTCCATTTCGGCCAATCTCTCGATCTCATCCTTGTTGAAACCTTTGAATTCTTCGCCGGGTTCCTCCAACGGCGCAATGCGATAGTTCAACCGCTTCAGCTTGTTCGGGATGTCCAGCGCCTGCAGGCGATTCGAATCGCGCAACCCTTCAGTGAGTTGTTCCCAAGTTCGCCTTGCTTTGTCTCCCGGCTCTGCTTCGGATTTCAGGCCTCTGAGGTAGATGTTGTGGATTTCCTTGGCCATTTTCTCGATTTTGTCACCGTAGATGCCGAGGTTCATGAAGCTGGATGCGTCTACATGGAGATCGAGCTGTTCGGCGGTTGGCAGCCGGGACCAAGTGAACCGGCACGTCCCCGCGAGCGCACTCATATCCAGGATGGCCTCCATCGACCGGGATCCGTGACGGTAGCGTGGCACGCCCAGGAATGCGTCTATCACACAGTCGTCGATGTCGAGGATCCTCTTCTCGCGTTTGACGGATTCCGGAGACCGACTCAGCCCGGGCGTGCGTTTGAGCAGGAGCGAGCGAAGCAGAATCGCGCGGCGGATCCGCAATAGCGAGTCCTTGTCCTCCGCGGGATTGGGTCCGCGAACATTGACGAACCCACGCAGCCGGCTCAGGAAGTCCGGGCCCTTGGCGTCGCGGAAGTTGGTCACGTCCCTGGGCGAGGGTTGTCCAGAACGGCTGAATTCCTCGAATGTATAAGCGGTTCCACCTGCAAACACAAAAATGCACTTGCCAATCGAGTGAACCAGATCGCCGTCGCGAAACTTGGCGTCTTGCATCGGCATCAGAAAATACTTCAACCAGCCCAGGGGTGAATCCCCCAGCTTCGAGTCGAACTCGTCGAAAAAAACGAGCGGAATCTTGCCTGACAATATGACGTCTCTTACGCGATGAAACGCGCGGTTGAGTTCGCGCGGATCGAGAAATTGCGTTAGATTGAATTCGAGATCCTTCTTGGTTATCCGGTCCGGATCGAGGCTTGCCGCCACCTGCGAGACGCCGAACGATTTCCCCGATCCCGGTGCGCCGAACACCGCTATGGACAGCGGCTGCTCCGGATTTGGGTTGGCAATGTATCCTTGCATCAAGTTCCGAATACCGCGAAGCCCCTCGGTCTCAAAACGGTCGACGACCGTCAAATCTCCAAACGTCGCAACGGGCAGGGCTGCTTTGAGCTTCGCGATACCGGAGCGAACGATCTCTCGAACGTCGACTCGCTTGTCCTCGCTCGCGTTGAGTTCACCTATCGACCAGTTTTCTGAAAGCTTATCCTTGTCGATCGTGACGTTTATCACCGGCCCGACCGGTTCGGTGGAGGACGCAAACACTTCGCTACAAGGGTAAGCAACTGACGACTGAACTGTTGCGTATCCAAGCGAGAACAGACAGCGAGAACGGAGTATCGCTTGGCCTGCGCCGTTGGCAAGCTGGTCAACGCGCATCGACTCGATCGTGTCTTTTGCGAGCGACGCCACGAATGCGGAGCACAGTCCCGTCATTCCGCCCTGCAGGGACGCTGCAAAGTCCCCCTCGATTCGGGCCGGATCGAACCAGAGCGAGTATTGGGCATTGGACTGCGATCGCATTCGAACGAGTGCGCCGTCGCAGTCGTAGCGAATGATCAGGCACGCTACGTCTCGCAATGGAGACGCCGACGGCTCGCGCTCCAGAAATCGCACTGTGTCCGCCACAGTACGTTCCCACGAGACACCGCGCGAAATCTTTGCTCCATCGCTGGAAGGCTGAGGCTCGTCCTTCGATTCCCCGGCCACGACCAGACGACTACGTAGGTCGTCGGCATTTACCACCATGGCCAACGTATCGTGGAAATGCGCAATGAGATGATCGCGAAGCGGCGTCCTAGACAACGGATCTACGATTTTGGCCAAAACGAGCTGACCCCGCCGAGGTTCTCGAAGTGGTGCCGGCCAAATGTCCATCTCATGCCGGAACCCGTTCCCCCCATCGTCGATCAATAGCAAATGCGGTGCACAACTCGAATCCTCGGTTGGCCCGACGCCGCAGACTCGGCCAACCTCTTGCGGACCCGAGTAGCCGTCGAACCGATCGACACGGTACACTTTGTCCTTGCTGTCTGACTTTCCTTCCCGTTCCTTTGGGTACTTCCGAAGCGAGAGGATGGAGTGCACGATCGCATCGGGTGAACGATTCTCCAACATCTCGGGCCTGGGCGGGAGAATGTTCGCGCCGGTTGCCGCACGCGTCATCTCGGCCAGCAAGTAAGCTCCGCCACCGGCGGCATACATTCTTGTGCCGGGGATGCTCTCCCAGTTACGAAGCTTGCTCTTGCCGTCTTCCGACTTTGCTTCAGTACGAACCGCAAGCCAATCGACACAAAAATCGCCGGTGACGAGGACGAGAGGCCTGGTATCAGCGTGCGCAGAATTTTTCGTAGTCAAGGACGGCACTCGCAGTGGATGATAATCCTTCCGCGATTCATCAGATGAATCGATTCAATCTCGCGAGAATGCCATTCACATTAATACATTTCAAACTTTCATAAGTCGGGTACGTATCCGCCGCCTTGGCGCGGCCATGCCAGTGCACCTTGCTGGACTCACTTCCGCCGGTCGGGATAGTGTAGGGCAAGTCACCATCGCGTTCGGTAGCGGGAATTGCAAGGAAAAGATGCCATTGGAAGCGTTCGTCTCAGGAGCGTTGTACGCAGCGGCGACGTATGTCGCCGTGGGTGCCATCTGCCTCGTCCCGTTTCATCGCTTCGTGCTGCCGCAGCTGGACGAGTCGGCGAATGGGGCGTCGTGGGGGTTTCGGGTTCTGGTGTCGCCTGGGTTGGTCGCGTTGTGGCCGGTCATTCTTGCGAAGTGGTTCGCGTTGCGGGGCGGCCACGGCGCTCATGGGAGTCCCGACGCGCCGATTTCTTCGAGAAACATCCGGCGGATGCAGCGCGTCCTGATCGCGATTCTCGCGGTCGCGCTCCCCGTACTCGTGGCGCTGGCCGTTGCTGCGCGGCCGCCGATGCCTCCCGCGATTAACGTGCCTGCGCCGGAGGAATCACGCTGATGTCCGGCAAGTACAAGGCCGTCGGATGGAACCGGCAGAAGAAAGTCTACGACGGCGTGATGGCAGCGTCGCTCGCAGGGGTGTTGGCCGCGTATGCAGCCGCGACCATCTGGCTCAGACCCGGATACCCGCTCGAGACGTTTGTCCTGCGCGGCACGTCGCTCTGCGCCTTCTTGTTGCTGCACGTGATTCTGGTCATCGGCCCGCTCGCGCGGCTCGATCGGCGGTTCCTTCCGCTGCTCTACAACCGCCGGCACCTGGGCGTCACGATGTGTTGTCTCGCGGGCGTTCACGCCTCGTTCGCGATCGCGTACTACCACGGGCAGGCCGTCGTGAACCCGTTCGTCGGCGCGTTCACGGCGTACCGGGCGGACTACGCCTTCTGGCGGGACTCCAGCGGTCTCGCGCATGTGCCGTTCGAGCCGTTCGGCGCAGTTGCGCTTGTCATCCTGTTTCTCATGGCCGCCACGAGCCACGATTTCTGGTTGCGCGTGCTGGGCGCGTCGTTCTGGAAGTCGCTGCACGTGCTCGTCTACGTCGCGTATGGCTCGATCATCGTCCATGTCGCGCTGGGTGTGCTGCAAGACGAGCGCAATCCGGTCTACCTCGCGTTGCTCGGGTGCGGCTTGGCCGGGGTGCTCGGATTGCACTTGGCCGCCGGACTCAAGGAAGCGCGCGTCGATCGGCTCGCCTCGAGCGCCGGCGCCGAAGGATTCGTGTTCGCGTGCAAGGTAGACGAACTCGCCGACGGTCATGGCAAGGCGGTACGAATCGGGGACGAACGCCGCGCAATCTTTCGCCACCACGATCGCATTTACGCCCTCTCAAACGTCTGTCGGCACCAGGGCGGGCCGGTCGGCGAGGGGCGCATTCTGGATGGCTGCATCACGTGCCCGTGGCACGGCTGGCAATACCTGCCCGACACGGGGACGAGTCCCCCGCCGTTCCACGAAGTCATCGCGACCTATCCCGTCCGCGTTATCGATGGCGGTGTGTATGTCAACCCGGCAGCGAACCCGCCCGAGACGAAATGCGACGGCGCGCTCATGGGCGAGCCTGGGAGCGAACGGTGAACGACGAATTCTACATCGGCTATCGCAAGGTCGCGCCGCCGCGATTGGCTCGATTCGTCGCCGTAGTTGCGGGATCCGTCGCGGTCGCGGTCATCGCCGCCGCGTTGATGGCCGGAGGCGCACAACAGCCCGCGGGAAACGGATCGTTCGCATTCGGCAATCCGGAAACGATCGAGGGCACCGTTCACGCTGAACCCGTTCTGCATATTGCCGTCTCGCCCGGCGATCACGCGGCGTTGGTGGTCGACCAGGGCAAGCACGGCCCACCGGAATACGTCACGCGGGCCGCGGGCAAACGTATTCGGATGCAGTCGACCCGCATCGAGCGCGACGGATTGGTGCTGCTCGAAACCAAAGGCCCTGACGAGTTCGAGGTCGTAGGCGATGCCTCATCCGGCGAAAGCGCTTTGGAGCAACGCTCTGAATCGATTCAGCTCACCGGCGAACTCGTCGATACCAAGTGCTACCTCGGCGTGATGAATCCGGGCCGGGGCAAAGTCCACCGCGGCTGCGCGGCCGAATGCCTGCGCGGCGGCGTACCGCCCGGCCTGCTCATTCGCGAACCGGATGGCACGTCCCGCGTCATCGTGTTACAACCGGCCGACGGCGCGGCAACGGTGAACCCGGAATGGGCCGCGCGCACGATTGTCGTTGGCGGCGTCCTTCACCAAATCGACGGCCTCGATGTCCTGACGTACGAGCGACTCGAACTTTCCCGCTAGCGCGAACAGGCGAGCCGATGGCGGAGACGGATGGGAATCGAACCCACCAATCGTGCGTGGCACGATTCACCGG
>CAYUZD010000165.1:0-7308 GCA_964449475.1 uncultured Nitrospirales bacterium | reverse complement strand
GCCGTTGCGCGTCACGCCCGTCGCGCGCGGATAGCGCGAGGTCATCATCGCGGCGAACGACGGCCCGGTGAGCGGCACTTCGCAGACCATGTCCTCGAATACGAGCGATTCCTCGGCGAGCCGGTCGAGGTTGGGCGACGTCGGCACGGGATGGCCGTAGAAGCCGAGGTGATCGGCGCGTAGCGTGTCCACCGAAATCAGGACGACGTTCGGCGCGGCAAGCGTGGCGGCGAGAACGAGCGCGAGCATGTCCGCCCCCTCCTCTAGGGTGTTCCCGGCGATCCCGCGGACGGTTCGTCCGGGTACCGGATGTCGAGCTTGAAGGAGGTCGAAAGTGGCGCCGCTTCGCCGTTTTCATCGTCGATGACGATGACTTCGCCGTTGCCGTCGTAGCCCGTGACCTCGAATTCGAAGGTGCCCGGAGGCGCGTTGAACGGCACGTCCACCTGGATCGTCCAGATGGTGTCCCCGGCTTCCGCGTCCGGCGCGACGCCGTTGTCGGTGAAATTGAACTTGATGGTGCGGTCTTCCTTGACGATCCCCTCGACCTTGCGCACGATGCCGAATTTATCGTCCACCTGCACGGTGATGATCGCGGTGTCGCCAGGTTTGAGGTCCGTGGGCAGGATTTGCGCGCTGTGCATGACGGGTTTGCCGCCGGTGGCGGCGCAGCCAGACCCCATGGCCGCGGCCAGGAGAATGCACGCGCCGAGCGATCGCATGAAGCCGGAAATCATGTGCTTAGTGTACCCGCCAGGCCGGAGTTCGTTCCAACGCGCGGCGGCGCGGTTGAAACGAGCCGCGTTGCAGTTGAAACGCACTGAGTTGCGCGGCATGCTTTGCGCGCCTGCACCCGAACGCGAACATCGCACGAGGAATCTCATGGCCATCAAAGTGGAACGCCGCGGCCCGATCACGATTGTCACCATCAACCGTCCCGCCGTCCGCAATTGCGTGGACCGGGAAACGGCGCACGAACTCGCGGACGCCTGGCGCTCGTTCGACGCCGACCGGAACGCGAAGGTTGGGGTGTTCTGCGGCGAGGAGACCGGGTTCTGCGCGGGCGCGGACCTCAAGGCCGTGTCACGCGGCGAGGGCAACCGCGCGTCGATCGACGGCGACGGGCCGATGGGGCCGTCGCGGCTGCTCCTGAGCAAGCCCGTCATCGGCGCGATCACGGGCCACGCGGTCGCAGGCGGGCTCGAGCTCGCGTTGTGGTGCGACATGCGTGTTGCGGAGGAGGACGCGGTGCTGGGCGTGTACTGCCGGCGATGGGGCGTGCCGCTGATCGACGGCGGGACGGTCCGTCTCCCGCGCCTGATCGGGCTGGGGCACGCGTTGGATCTCATCCTCACGGGCCGCGGCGTGCCGGCGAGCGAGGCGCTCGCGATGGGACTCGTGAACCGCGTGGTGCCGCGCGGACAAGCGCGCGCCGCGGCGATCGAACTCGCGGAGCACTTGAGCAGATTCCCGCAGGTCTGCATGAACTCGGATCGGCTTTCGGCGTACGAGCAGTTCGGACTCGATCTCGACGACGCGATTCGCAACGAGTTCCGGCGCGGCATGCGCGCGCTGCAGGAAGAGGCGGTCACCGGCGCGACGCGGTTCGCGGAGGGGAAGGGCCGCGGCGGGAACTTTGATGATATTTAGACGTGTCATCCTGAATACAACCATTGTCATCCTGAGCAGAGCGAAGGATCTCGATCGGGCGTAGTCCACGCATTCACGGGCGGAGCCGCTGGTGTGCGGGATTCTTCGCGTTGCTCAGAATGACCAGGTGCGTCAGTGCTTCGAGCGACCCATGACGTCGGAGCCGAGCCTCGCGCGTTTGCCTTCGAGGATTTCGAATTCTTCCTTGAGATAGACCGAGAGCCGGTTGTGGCCCTTCGCGTTCGCGACCTGCCACGGGATCATGTGGTGGTTGTAGAGCGTGCGCTGGTCCGCGCCGTGCTTGATCAGCAACTGTGCCGACTCGTAACGGCCTTCGAGCGCGGCGATGACGAGCGGCGTGATGCCCACGCCGCGGACCGCGTTTACGTTCGCGCCGGCGTCGATCAGGATCTTGCTGATTTCGGGATCGCCGTTCTGGACGGACACCATCAGCGGCGTCACGCCGTCCTTGGCCGTGCGGTTCACGTTCGCGCCGCGCTTGATAAGTTCGCGGACGATGTCGATGTGGTCCTTCTCGATCGCGACGAACAGCGGGGTCCAGCCGGACGGGTTCGGTTCGTCCATCGGCTCGCCGAGTTCGAGGAAGAGCTTGACGATGTCGCGGTGGCCGCGATGGATCGCGACGAGGAACGGCGTCGATCCCTTCTTGTTGTAACGCGTCGGTTTGACGCCGGCCTTCAGCAGCGCGCGCACGATGGCCGTGTGCCCTTCCTGCGCCGCCTGGAACAGCGGCGTGTCGCCGCGCGGTGTGGCTCGATCGGGGTCGGCGCCGTGGGCGAGGAGGGACTTGACGACGTCGAGATGGCCGTGGCGCGCGGCGTAGAAAATGGCGGTAGCCTGGTGCTCGTCCTCGATGTCCGGCGGCGTGCTCTTCTTATCGAGCAACGTGTCAACGCGCTTGAGGTCGCCTTCCTTGGCGGCCTCGTGCAGGGTCTTGAATATGTGGATTCCGAGCGGCATATCGGCAACCGGCCGGGCAGGGAGACCTCGCGGGCCCGACGAACTGTTTATAACATAAAAACGGTGAAAAGTGCAGGAATCTCACGCGAAGCCAACCGATTCGCGGTCGCCGCTCGCTATGCCCGGCCGATGGCGGCGCGGAAGAACCGGCTGATTCGGTCGAGCGCGGCGCGGCCCTCGGGGATCCACTCGGCGTAGAACGGCCAGACGTGGACCAAACCGGCGCTGACTTCGAGCTGCGTGCGCACGCCCTGCATCGTGGCGCGCTGCGCGAGCCGGACGGAGTCGTCGAGCAGCAGTTCCTCGCCGCCGGCCAGCACCAGCATCGGCGGCAGCCCAGAGAGGTTGGCGAAAAGCGGCGACACGAGCGGATGCTTGAGCGAGGTGCCGTCCGCGTACCACCCGGCGACCTTGACGCTGCGCTCGGAAAGGATGACGGGGTCGGTTGCCTGGTTGCGGCGGAACGATTCTCCCGAACACGTGAGATCGGTCCACGGCGAGAGCAACGCGGCCGCCGCGGGCAGCGGATGACCGGCATCGCGCAGGGCGATCAGCGTCGCGAGCGCGAGCCCGCCGCCGGCCGAGTCGCCCGCAAGAAACACGGGCACGTCGGCGGCGTGCTCGGTGAGCATGTGCAGCACGACGGCCTCGGCGTCGTTGAGACCGTGCGGGAACGGATGCTCGGGCGCGAGCCGGTAGTCGAACAGGACGGTGCGCAGTCCGCACGCGGCGGCGAGCCGCCCGACGTAGTGCGAATACGTATCGATCGAGCCCATGCAGTAGCCGCCGCCGTGGACGTAGACGAGAATGCCGTCGCGCGCGGCCGAGTCCGGCTGGATCCATTCGACCGGAACGCCGTCGATTTCGCCGCGCTCACGCGTGACGCCCGGCGGGATTGTGAACAGTCTTGCCGTGCGCGCGAGGTCGTCGCGCCAGGGCTGCGGCTGCGGCGAATCGGGGATGCGGTGCCGCTGCAGCCCCTTGAGCAGCCGGCGGTATTCCCTGCTGAGTTCGGTCACGTCGGCTTAGGCGTGGGCGGCCTTGGCCCGATCCATGAGATCCGTGAACCGCGCGAAGAGGTAGCGGCTGTCGTGCGGACCGGGCGAGGACTCAGGGTGATACTGCACGCTGAACACCGGATACTTCTTGTGTTCGAGACCCTCGACGGACTGGTCGTTGAGGTTCACGTGCGTGATGACGACGTCTGGGTTCTTGAACGAGTCCGGGTTCACGGCGAACCCGTGGTTCTGCGACGAGATCTCGACGCACCCGGTGTGCTTGTTGAGCACGGGCTGGTTACCGCCGCGGTGGCCGAATTTCAGTTTGAACGTGTCGCCGCCTAGCGCGTGCGCGAGAAGCTGGTGCCCGAGGCAGATGCCGAAGATCGGCACTCGGCCGAGCAGTCCGCGCAGCGCGGGATAGATGTAGTCGAGCGCGGCGGGGTCGCCGGGACCGTTCGATAGGAACACGCCGTCCGGCTTGTGCTTGAGCACGTCCCCCGCGCTTGTCGTCGCGGGGACAACGGTAACCTCGCAGCCTTCGGCCTCGAGCAGGCGCAGGATGTTGTACTTGATGCCGTAGTCGAACGCGACGACGCGGTACTTCGCGTGATCGGGCTTGTGCCAGGCATACGGCTTGTCCACGGTCACGTCGCGGACGTAGTCGCTGCCGGCCATGTCCTGCGATTCCTTCGCGCGCGCGACGAGCCGCGCGTGGTTGAACTCGCGCGTGCTGATGACGGCCTTCTTCGCGCCGAATTCGCGCAGGTGCTTCGTGATCTTCCGCGTATCGACGCCGTCGATGCCGACGATCCCGTGCTTGGCGAGGTAATCGGGCAGCGAGGCCGTCGCGCGCCAATTGCTCGGCTCGAAGCAGCACTCGCGCATCACGAATCCGCGGCAGAAAGGCTTGCGGGACTCGACGTCGTCCTCGTTCACGCCGTAGTTGCCGATGAGCGGGTACGTCATCGTGATGATCTGGCCGGCGTACGACGGGTCGGTGAGGATTTCCTGGTAGCCCATCATCGACGTGTTGAACACGAGCTCGCCCGTCGCTTCGCCCTCGGCGCCGACACTGCGGCCTTCGAAGACGAGCCCGTCTTCGAGGGCAAGAATCGCTTTTGGACGGTTTTCGGGAGTCATCGTTGCCGGCACCCTGGATGCATGAATCCTATCAAATTGCATGGACCGAATCACATTGGGTGCCACGCCTGAGCGTGGGTCCAGCTTAGGCGTGCTGACACTCTGCCCAACGCCACGCCTAAGCATACTTCGCTTAGACGTGGCACACGTTTGGTCGGGTTCGTTACGCCGTCATCCCGCCGTCGGAGACGAACGCGGCGCCGGTGGTGTAGCTGCTCGCGTCGGAGGCGAGATAGATGGCGAGGCCGACCATTTCGGACGGTTGCGCGTGGCGGCCGAGCGGGATCTGGTGGATGAACTGGTCGTAAATTTCCGGCGTGTTGATGAGCACCGCGGCAAACTTCGTCTCGACGACACCGGGGCAGATCGCGTTCACGCGGACGTTGCTCGAGCCGAGCTCCTTCGCGAGCCCCTTGGTCATATTGATGACGGCGGCCTTGGTCATGCTGTAGACGCACTGCATCGCGCCGGGCGAGAGGCCCGCGATCGAGGCGACGTTTACGATGGATCCCTTGCCCTGCGCGACCATCATGCGCGCGGCGTGCTGCGCCATCACGAAGTAACCGCGGACGTTCACCTCGAACGTCTTGTCGAACGCGGGCAGCTCCATGCTAATCGCCGGGCCAAAGTAGGGGTTCGTCGCGGCGTTGTTCACGAGCACGTCGCACCGGCCGAACTCGGACTTGACCTTGTCGAACAGCGCGGCGATGGCGTTCGGGTCGCCCGTGTGGCACACGACGGGCAGGCATTTCACGCCGGTGTCCTTCGCGATCGCGGCGGCGACCGGCGTGAGCGACTCCTGCTTGCGCGCGGAGATCACGACGTTCGCGCCGTTCTCCGCGAGCCCGCGCGCGATCGCCTCGCCGATGCCGCGGCTGGCGCCGGTGACGATGGCGACGCGTCCCTTGAGACTGAAATCGGCGAGCGGCATGGCGGGAATCCTCCGGATGGTCGGTATGGACGGCGGGCCGGACGGGGTGGTGTCCAGACGAGGCGCAGAGAATACCGGCGGCCGCGGGGCAAATCAATCAGTTGGGCGCGGGGACCTTGAGTTTCTGGCCCGCGAAGATCTTGCCGGCGTCGGTGAGGGTGTTGAGCTGCATCAGGTTCTCGGCCGTCGTCTGATACTTGCGCGCGATCTTCATCAGCGTGTCGCCCGGCTGCACGACGTACTCGACCACGCGGTCCTTCGGCGTGTAGTGGGCCGGTCGCGGCGCGTCGCTCGTGGCGCCGGCCGGCGCGGGCTCCGTGGACGCGGTGGCCGCGGGTTCGGGCGGGAGTGCCTCGGGAGCGGGCGCGCTCGGGGCGGGCGCGCCCGGATCGAGGAAGATCGTGAGTTGTTGACCGGGCTTGAGCGCGGCGTCATCGAGCCCGTTCCACAACGTGATGTCCGCCATGCTCACGGCGTACTGCCCGGCAACCGACGAGAGCGTGTCGCCTTCGGCGACGGTGTGGACCAGTTTGCCTGCGGGGACGACGACGTCCTGAACGGTTTCCTTCGGTTCCTCGGGCGCCTTGGCCACGACTTCGGCCGGTTGGGGCTCGACAGACGCTTGTTTCATTTCGGACTCGTCCGGAAGGTAGATCGTCAGTTCCGTGCCGGGCGAGACCTGCGCGTCCTCGATCGCGTTCCAGCGAATCAGATCGATGAGCGAGACCGCGTACATCTCCGCGATCGCGGAGAGTTGTTCGCCTTCCTTCACGGTGTGAACGATGCTGCTCCGTTCGGCTTCCTGCGGCGTCGCGGCGGCCGGTTCGGATTCGACCGGCGCGGGCGGCGGCGATGCTTCCGCGACCACGGCGACCGGTTCCGCGGCCGGTTCGGCTGTGGGCGGGGACGACTCTGGCGCGGCCGCTTCCGGAGCAGGAGGCGCGGCGGTCTCTTGCACAGGCTGGGGCGCGTCCGTCGGCGTGGGACTTTCCTCAGGCCCGTCCGAGGCGGGCGGTGTTGCCGCGGCGACTTCCATCTTCTCCGGTTCTGGCGACGGTGGAGCGGCCGGTTCCGCGGGAGGCGACTCCACGATTGCCGCGGGCGACTCCGTTGCCGACGCCGGTACTGACGCGGTTTCAACGGCCGCATCCGGCGCGGGCGCTGCTACGTCCACAACCGGCGGCGGTGGAGCGGGTTCCGCGGTGGGCGCAGCTTCAGGCGCGGCTTGAGGGGTCTCTGTCGGCGCGGGCGGAGTTTCTGCGGCGGATTCGGCGACCACGAT
The DNA here is from genome assembly GCA_964449475.1 of uncultured Nitrospirales bacterium. GTDB lineage: Bacteria > Hydrogenedentota > Hydrogenedentia > Hydrogenedentales > VFKU01. The sequence continues at coordinate 323 of CAYUZD010000165.1, read as the reverse complement.
GGGATCGGGTTGCGCAGAGGGCGATTGAACCGTCTCAATCGGTGCCGCGACCGGCGATGAAGGCGGCGCTTCGGCGACGGTCTCGGCCGCTGGCGCGGACTCGATCGGGTGCAGGTTTCCGATCGCTTCCTGCCAGCGCGCGATGCGCGCTGCGCTCTTCTCGAGCGCGCCGGTGGACAGCGTGCCGTCCGCCACGGCCGACGCCACGGCCGCGGCGACGCGCCGGATGCGATCGGGATCGGGATCGAGCACGAGCACGGCGTCGCACCCCGCGGCCAGCGCCTGCACGGTGGCGGCCTCGGGGCCGAGCGCGCGCGTCATCG
>CAYUZD010000164.1:0-7343 GCA_964449475.1 uncultured Nitrospirales bacterium | reverse complement strand
CGGCGGATGCGCAACTCGTTGAACACGGCCGGTCCTTCGACGACTTCCTCGGTATCGAGGCGCTGAAGGTGACGGAAAACGGGCAGATGGGAGTCATCGGGGAGAAACAACCGCGCGATGTCTTCCCGCGTGAGCCCCACCAGTTCCCCGGGAGGATAGCCGGCGATCTCGACCATGGAGTTGTTGGAGAACACGAACCGCTCGCCGTCGAAGATGGCGATACCGACCAGTGCGCTTTCGGCGATGCGCCGGAACCGCTCCTCGCTTTCGCGCAGGGCGAGTTCCGCGCGGCGTTGCTCGGTGATGTCCTCCTGGACGCAGACGGCGAGGCGCTTTCCGATGCCCTCGATGTGGAAGACGTGCGCGCGGGACCAAAACTCGCGGCCGTTGCGGTGCCGGTTTCGAAATTCACCGGTCCAGGAACCGGTGGCGGCGAGCGCGGTCGAGATTTCGACGGAGAGCCGCGCGTAGGCCTCGGCGGAGACGTGATTCAATGTCGCGATGTTTTTTCCGATGAGCTCGCCGGGCGCATAGCCGAAGAGTTTGTCGAAGGCGGCGTTCGTATAGAGGATGATCCCGGATTCGTCGGTGAAATTGACCGCCTCGGACAGGTGCATGAGGACCTGGGAATGCGACTGGACGGTCTCTTCCGCTCTCTTGAGGGCGGTGATGTCGGTCAGCGTGGCAACGAATCCGGCGAAATTGCCGTGCGCGTCGATTTCGGGGTGACCGCGGTCGAGCACCCAGACGATCTCGCCATCCGCGTGCCGGAAACGGTATTCGCGCATGTCGTGGCCGGGACTATTGGACAGGTGGCGCCAGGCATTGAGGACGATGTTGCGGTCGTCGGGGTGGACGGCATCAAGCCAGCGGCGCATGTCGACCGAACCGGACTGGATGCCCGTGATGCGTGCGGCTTCCTGGTTGGAAAACGTGACGCGGCCTTGTGGATCGAGCCGGACGATGCCCGTCGGCGACGCGGCGATGGTCGCGGCGAGCCGGGCTTCGCTTTTCGCGACAGCGAGTTCGGCTTGTTTTCGTTCGGTAACGTCGATTATCACGCCGTGAAGTTTGATCGGCCGGCCGGATTCGTCCTTGACGACGCGCACAATATCGTGCAGCCAGACGATCTGACCCGTGGCCGTCCGCGCGCGGTAATCGAGGACATGGTCCTCGCCGCGCATCGACGCTTCATTACAGGCACGAATGGCCTCGTCGCGGTCGTCCGGATGGAGCAGCGTGTCCGCGAAGAAACCCTCTGCGTACCATTGATCGATTGGGTAGCCGAGCAGTTTTTCGGCGTGTTGGCTGACGAAAGAGAAGCGCGCGTCAAGGCTGGCTTCCCAGACGATGGCATCAACGCTCTGCATCAGTCCGGCGAGGCGCTGCTCGCTCGATTCAAGCGCCTGGCCCTGCCACAGAATTCGCTTGCGGAAGCGCTGCTGCGTCAAGACAAAACCGAGCACGAGGGCGAAGAGAACCGCGGCGACGGCGGTGACCGTCCAGCCGAACCAGAATGCCGGTACGTGATTCGGTTCATAGCGCCCGAACCATGTTTTGTACAGCCGATCGTAGGTCCCGTCATCGCGCATGGAGGCGAGTGCTGGCGCGAATGACCGTTCGAGGTCAGTACGATACCGAGTGCGCAACAGTTTCAAGTGCTGGTGCATGTGCATCTCAGTCGAATGAACAGAATGGATGGAGTGAAGTCCCAACTCCTCGATGGCAAAGTGTCCTGGGAACTCACTCACGAAGACGGTGTCATGCGTGCCGCCGGCAAGGATTTGGAATGCCTCCTCGATGGTCGCAACGGGGTGCAACGAATCCCAGTCGTTGTTGAGGAGATCGTGTTCGACTTCGCTGTCGCGAACGACGATGACCTCACCCAACTGGGCGGCGCGGATATCTTCGTGGAACGGACTTGTCTTGCGCCGAAAGGCGGCCGCATGGAGCGTCAGGTAGGCGCGCTCGAATCCGACGTACCCCTCGGGCCGTTCCTCGGCGAGCAGCCACGCGATGAGGGGGTGGTTATCCGGATCGAGCGTTCGTAGCGTCGCGAAGTCAGGGATCAGTTCGAAGTCGATGTTGACTTGCGCGCGCGCGGCAGCCTCACGCAGGAGATCGGGCACAAATCCGATCGCTTGTCCGTCCACGCCTAGCGAATACAGCGGCGGCATGAGGGGCCCTATGGACACGACGACGGAGTCACCCGGCTCGAGCGTCTGCGCTTGCGCGACCGGACATGTGGTGAGAATCGCGCAGAGCGCCGGGAGCGCCAGTGCGCCGATCCGGCACGCGATCGATGCGCGGTGGGCATGAGTGGGATTCAAGCTAGACCTTTTCCCCCGAGAATCGCTGCGGAACGCGAGAAGTATATACGAATAGTTGAACTCGATTTATGCGGACGCGCGGGGTGTTACTCGATGGAACGCTCCCGGGCGCGTGATGCCGCGAGGTAACGCAGGGCGAGGAGTGTGCCCGCGGCGGTGAGCGCCGACCCGGCGAAGAACGCGGCGCCCGGAACGTGGGCGATGGCGCTCTCGGATGTGAAGTAGCGGAAGAGATTTGAGGCGAGGAGCGGTCCGAATATTCCGGTCAAGCTTTGGAGCGCGGTGAGCGCGCCCTGGACGTCGCCCTGCTCGTTGGCGGAGACACTCTTGCTGATCATGGACTGGATGGCGGGCGTGGCGACGCCGCCGATGCTGCCGCAGACGATGGTGGCGTAGAGCATCCAGCCGTGGTTGGCGAGACCGTAGGCGATGAACGCGACGGTGCTGACGCACATGCCGCCGATGAGCGAGCGCCGCTCGCCGAGTTTGCCGATGATGGGGCCGGTCAGTCCGCCCTGCACGACGATGGACATGATGCCGACGAGGGCGAGGGAGATCCCGTTTTGCAGCGCGGTCCAGTGGAAGCGGTAGGTTGTGTAGAGGACCCAGATAGAGGGATAGGTCTGATGCGCGAGGCTGACGAGCACCAGGGTGGCCGATAGCCCCAAGACCACCGGATGACGCCGGAGCGCGGTGAGCGATGACAGCGGATTGGCGCGGCGCCAGGAGAACGCGCGTCGGTTCTCGCGCGTAAGCGATTCGGGTAGGACGAAGAACCCATACAGGGCGTTGCAGAGCGTGAGTGCAGCGGCGGCGATGAACGGCGTCCGTAGGCCGAACTCGGCGAGGAGACCGCCCGCGGCCGGCCCGAGCACGAAACCTGCGCCGAAGCACGCGCCGATGAGCCCGAAGTTGCGGCCGCGCTGTTCAGGCGGGCTGACATCGGCGATGTAGGCGTTGGCGGCGGTGATGTTCGCGCCGGTGATGCCGGCGATGACGCGTCCGAGGAAGAGCCAACCGAGCGTGGGCGCGACGGCCATGAGAATGTAATCGAGCCCCGCGCCGAACAGCGAGATGAGGATGACGGGCCGGCGGCCGAAGCGGTCGCTGAGGTTGCCGAGGATGGGCGCGCACACGAACTGCATCAACGCGTACGTCGATACGAAGAGGCCGTACAGGGTCGAGCTCTGGCTGATGTCGCCGCCCTGCATCGTCGTGACGAGTTTGGGCAAGACGGGGATGATGAGGCCGATCCCGAGCATGTCGAGCAGGACCGTGATGAGAATGAACGGCATGCCCGCGCGGAAGGACCGCATGGTGAAACGCTCCCAAAGAGCGCGTAGTCTATCGATTCGGCGGGATCAACTCGAACCTGCGATGGGGAGGAAGCGATCGTGTCAGCCTGGCTCTGGATCGTGACCGGCGTGGTGACGGTGTTGGTGCTCGTGAGCGCGATCTGGCGATACGGATCGCGGCGGACGAGCGCACCGTGTCCCTCGTGGTTGTCGTGGATGCTGGAAATCGGGGGGACGCGCGACCGGCCGTTTGGCCGCGGTCGGGCCATCGACGAATTGGACTTGCGGCCGGGGCTGCGCGTGGCGGATGTTGGATGCGGGCCGGGCGTGTTGACACTGCCGATCGCGCGGGCGGTCGCGCCGGGCGGCGAAGTCGTCGCGCTCGACATGCAGGCCAAGATGCTCGATCGGATGCGGCGGCGCGTGGACAAGGCGGGCGTGACGAACGTGCACACGGTGTGTGCCGGCGCGGGGGACGGGCAACTGCCGCGCGAGTATTTCGATCGTGCGGTGCTGTCCACGGTGTTGGGCGAGATTCCGGAGCGCGTGCGTGCGCTGCGCGAAATTCGCGATGCGCTCAAGCCCGGCGGATACCTCGTGGTGGCGGAGGTGTTTGGGGACCCGCACTATCAATTCAAGAGGAAGGTGATTCAGCTCGCGCGGGAGGCGGGGCTGGATCCCGGCGAGACGCGCGGTGGGCTTTTCGCGTACACGATGCGCCTGTACCGGCGTAGTTGATGCGTGCGTCGCGTACAAAAGGCGTTCGCTGAAGCGCGATTGCGAAGGGGGCGCGTGGCGGAACCAACGCCCTTGTCACGGCGTAAGACACGGAGTATTGTGGTACGGCCATCCCAAGGCTGAACGATACCGCATCCATCCGGAGGGCCGCACCGTGAGACGCCGTCGCCTGAATCCCGCTTCTTGTCCATTCGTTGTCGCCTGGGCCGTGGCGATGGGTGTACTTTCGGTCAGCACGTCGTTATCCGCGGATACGGCGACGATGGATTTCAACTGTGGCACCGGCCGGCTCGATCTCAAAGTTTCGGGGGCCGGCAACCTGACGGCGAGTGGAGGCCGCGGGGTGTTCACCGGTGCGAACATCACGATGCTGAGCGACGGGAACGGGGTGGCGGAGTCGAGCAGCGGCACGGTGACTATCACGATGAGCGGCTTCACGCCGAGTGACGTCGACGCAAGCGGCCTGGCGATTCGCATAACCGACGGCCCTACGATTGTCACGTTGACCGTAGACGACATTGAGGAGGACGGTTTTCCGGACGTTGTGTTGACGGATGGTGAGTCGATCGACGGGGCGGAGTTCTTCGCGCCGAATTCCGGTACGAACTTCATGACACTTCAATACAACCCGGTGACGGACGTGGCTACCGCGACGATCCAAGGCTTTATGGGAAACACGGCCACGATTTCAGACGTCGCGATGGGCGCCGTGGAGATGGGCGTCGCCGCGATGAATTCGGCCGCAAGTTTCGGCGGTATTACGTTCAATGGGACGGACGTGCCCTTGTTTCCGCCAGCGTTTAACGCGGCTAATCCGTGGGTTGATTTCGGCGCGGACCCGTGTGGGAACGGCGCGGAAGGATACCCCTTCGCGTTGCTCGCGGACGCTGTGGCCGCGGCGGACCCGGGCGCGACCGTTTCGATCGTACCCGGGACGGACGGCCCCGAAACGTTCACGGATGCGGGCGCGATCGATACGGCGCTGACGCTGACGAATTCCGACTCCGGCAGCGGCGCGGTACGAATCGGCATTGCCGCGCGGCGGGCAAACGAACCGAAGCGGTCGGTCACGGGATTCGTCTCGCAGTCGCCGAGATAGCGCGCGACCGGCAACCGTCCGCGGGATCGTCTGGTAGAATCCGGTCATGATGGATCGGTTCGCGGCGCTGATGGCGGAGATTCGCAACAACTTCGGCATCGCGGACGCGCTCGACATCCTGCTGGTGTCGGTCCTGCTTTACTCCCTCCTGCTGTGGTTCAAGGCGACGGCGTCGCGCCGGGTGCTGACCGGACTGTTCGTTCTGTCGGCGGTGTACATCGTCGCGCGCGCGTTCGACATGTACCTCACCTCGCTGATGTTTCAGGCGGGATTGGCGGTGCTGTTGGTCGTTGTCGTGGTCGTGTTCCAGGAAGACCTGCGGCGCATGCTCGAGGGCGTGACGAACTGGCGGTGGATCCGCGCGTTGCGGAGCGGAGACTCGGACGCGCTCGACCTGGACGCGCTCGTCGATACGGTGTTTTCAATGGCGGCGCAGCGGACGGGCGCGTTGATCGTGATTCGTGGCGCGGAGCCGGTCGCGCGGCACCTGGACGGCGGCATTGCAATCGGCGGCGAGATCAGCAAGCCGTTGCTGCTGAGCATTTTCGACGAGAGTTCGCCCGGGCACGACGGCGCGGTGATCATTCAGAAGGGGAAGATCGATTCCTTCGCGGCGCACCTGCCGATATCGAAGAACCAGGACGAAATTGCGGGGCGCGGCACGCGGCACAGCGCGGCGCTGGGATTGTCGGAATGCTGCGACGCGCTCGTCATTGTGGTGTCGGAGGAGCGCGGGGCGGTCGCGGTGGCGGAGGGTGGCGCGCTGACGGAGGTGCGGTCGGCTGCGGCGCTGAAGGGCCGGCTCGGCCGATTCGAAGAGGAGAAGCACCCGCAAGGGCCGGCCGCGACGCCGTGGCGGCAGTTCATCGCGCGCGACTGGCACCTGAAGGCGGCGGCGCTGGTCCTGGCGATTGCAGCGTGGTTCGGCCTGGCGTTCGATCCGGGGACGGTACAGCGCACGTTCGTGGTGCCGATCGAATACCGGAACCTCGCCCCGGCGCTGTTGCTGGACGAGTCGGCGCCGCACGAGGCGCGCGTGACGCTTTCGGGATCGGAGCGCGAGTTCCGGTTTCTCGAACCCGCGGCGTTGCGCATCTCGATCGATTTGGGCCGCGCGCGCTCCGGTTTGCAGGAGTTCGATCTCACGCACGAGAGCATCCGCGTGCCGTCGAACCTGCAACTGTACGGCGTCGATCCGCACGTGATTCGGCTGTTCATCACGTCGCAGGGCGCGGTGACGCAGCCGAGTCCGGTCAAGACGAGCCGGAACTGATTGCAGCCGGGGCGTCAGGTGGCCGTTTTGCGCGCGCGAAACGCGTGCCAGCCGTGCGGCATCGAGAAATTGCCGTAGCCGGCCAGTTGCTCGGCCTCGAATCCGGCGGCGGCCAGCGCGGCGAGAATTTCGTCTGGACGGAAGAGACGCAGTACGTGCCGTTCATCCGCGCGGCGGTAGACGTCTCCGTCGCGCGTGAACGTGGTGATCTCGCGCGTGAGCGTCGTGCCGGTTTCCGTGGCGCGGTGGACGATGGACCACCGGTCGTTGTCCACGAACCCGGTTCGCGGCGTGGGGCCCGCCCGACCCGGCGCCGCGACGTCGAAGAGAAACACGCCGCCGGGGACGAGCGCCGCGTGGATTCGTTTCATCGTCTTCGCGAACGCGTCCAGACCAGCGCGCTCGTCGAACGCGTAGCAGAAAATCTCACCGACGGCGGCCACGGCGACACATGAGGGCAGCGGAACGTCGAGGACGGATCCGCGCACGAATTCCGCGGCCGACACGCTCGCGCGGGCAAGGCGCAACATGTCCTCTGAATAGTCCACCCCGAGAACGCTGTAGCCGGCGTCCGAGACGATCTTCGAGAGGATGCCGCTGCCGCAACC
>CAYUZD010000163.1:0-7414 GCA_964449475.1 uncultured Nitrospirales bacterium | reverse complement strand
GCCATCAGTACGCGTCCCCGCCCGTTAGTTTCTCTTCCGCCCAGTCGCCGTAGAACGCCATCTCCTTCACGCACGCCTTGAACTCGTCCACGGTCGCGGTCTCGAGCAGGATGGAATGCACCAGATCGAAGTAACTCGCGCCGTTCTCCTCGATCAGCGCGATGCCGCAGTGTGTGAACCCCGCGTTGGTCTTCAGCGCCCATTTCAGCGCCTTGTCCACGCCCGGGCCGCACCGCGTCGAGATGCGCACGGTATCGCCGCCATCCTGCGACTTCGCCTGCACGACGCGCAGCCGCTGCGCGCGGTCGCCGTGCAGCTTCACCGAGATCTCGAATCCGCCATCGACCGGCGTGACGTCGCGCTTGCCGGGTTTTTCGACCGCCTTCACGAGGCCCTCGATCGTGGCCGTGCTGCGCCCGCCGTCCGCTCCGCCCAGGCCGCGCTTGGCGTCCGACAGCGCCCGCTCGACCGCGGACCGCACGTCGGGGTCCTGTTCCTGCCGGTTCGCGGCGAGGCCCGCAAGCGCCCGCGCGGCGATCTTGCCGAGCCACTCCGCCGCATCGCGCCGCGCGACCCACGTCGCGCTGAGATCCGCAAGCGCCGCTGCGGCGCCATCGAGTTCGTCCGCCATTCCGCGTTCCTCCCAGCCGGCCATTGTAACAACCGATCGACCCGCAATCGACCGCCGGATACTACCGCGCGGCGCGAAAAAGATTCGCCGCCTTGATCGACTTTCCGCCGCGGCCTATCATGCGCCGCATTCACCGGAGGGAATCGCGACGATGGCCAAACTGATCGACGGGGAGAAGATCGCCGCGGAAATCCGCTCCGAAATCACGGGCGAAATCGCGACACTCTCCAAACGCGGCGTAACGCCGGGGCTTGCGGTGGTGCTCGTCGGCGAAGACCCGGCGAGCGAGGTTTACGTGCGCATGAAGCGCCGGAACTGCGCAGAGCTGGGCATCGCGTCGTTCGACCACAACCTGCCGAAGACGTGCTCCGAGAAGCGCCTGCTGGGGCTGATCGACGAACTGAACGCGGACCCGCGCGTCCACGGCATCTTGGTGCAGTTGCCGCTGCCGCCGCAGATCCGTGAGTCGAAGGTCATCGAGGCGATCGACCCGCGCAAGGACGCGGACGGCTTCCACCCGGTCAACGTCGGCCGCATGCTCGCGGGCGAGGACTGTTTCCTGCCGTGCACGCCCGCCGGCTGCCAGCAGTTGCTGCTGCGCTCGGGCCACGACCCCGCCGGCAAGCACGCGGTCGTCCTCGGTCGATCCAACATCGTCGGCAAACCGATGGCTGCCATCCTGATGCAGAAGGCGGCGGGGGCGAACGCGACGGTCACCGTCTGCCACTCGCGCACCCGCAACCTCGCCAAGATCACGCGCGAGGCGGACATCCTCATCGCGGCGATGGGCGTGCCGCAGTTCGTCAAGGCGCGGATGGTGCGCGACGGCGTCGTGGTGATCGACGTGGGCACGAACCGGATCGACGACGCCACGCGCAAGTCGGGGTACCGGCTCGTCGGCGACGTGGACTTCAAGAATGTGTTCAAGAAGGCGCGCGCGATTACGCCCGTGCCCGGCGGCGTCGGCCCGATGACGCGCGTCATGCTGATGAAGAACACCGTCGAAGCCGCCAAGCGCCTCACCGCGAAGTAGCGCCACTGTGGAAGCGGCGTCCCGCCGCTTCGGATTCGGTTCGAGCGCCATCCTTGCTTACGCAACGCCTGTCTGCGACCATTTCGCGCGATGTAATTCGGGAGGCGCCATGTTTGGGCGGTGTGCGGGAACGATTCTCGGGGGACTGACGCTGATGGGCTGCGCGACATTCGAGGCGGGAGCGCCCGCCGGGCAGGTGGACATCATCGCGCATCGCGGCGCGAGCGCATACGCGCCGGAAAACACACTCGCGTCGTTCCGAAAGGCCATCGAACTCGAGGCGCACTGGTTCGAGCTCGACTGCACGCTGTCGAAAGACGGCGAGGTCGTCGTGATCCACGACGATACGCTCGCGCGGACAACGGGCGGCGTGCCTGGAGAGGTGCGCGACTACACCGCGGCGGAACTCAAGCGCTACGACGCGGGATCGTGGTTCAGCCCGGAGTTCGCGGCCGAACGCATCCCGACGCTGGCCGAGACGCTCGACCTCGCGCGCGGGAAGATCGGCGTGTACATCGAGATCAAGGACAGCGACGACGACCGCGATCTGGAGCAAGGGATCCTCGCTGACTTCAAGTCGGCGGCCGCGCTGTTCCCCGATCATCGCGAGGACGTGTTGCGCCGCATCGACGCCAGCGGCACGCGCAACGCGCAACTCGCCCGCTCGGTCATCGAGCTGGTGCGTGCGCGCGGCATGCAGAAACAAATCGTGATTCAGTCATTCTCGCCGATCGCGTGCGCCGTGGCGCTGGCCGAGGCGCCCGAACTGCGTACGGAACTGCTCGCGTCGTCGAGCGATCGCGACCCGCTGCAGTGGAACCGGTTCCTCGAATGGAACCGCCTGCTCAAGCCGCACGGCTTCAATCCCAACAAGCGCGACGTGACGCAGACGCTCGTCAACGACCTCCATGCGAACGGCCAGTCCATCGCGGTCTGGACCGTGAACGAACCCACGGACATGCGTGCACTCGTGAGCCTGGGCGCGGACGCCCTCATCTCCGACAAACCCGACCTGGCCCTGCGCACGCTGGGCCGTTGACCGAAATGAGAACCGCCCCCGCAGGCGAACCTGCGGGGGCGGGCAATGCTCCGGAATCAGCAATTAGAAGCTGATGCTGGTTTCGAGGTACACGTAGTTCGGATCGTCGTCCGCGCCGACGTCTTCAAGACCGTCCATCGCGAAGAAGTGGGCGTAACCCGCGTTGAACGCGAGGTCTTCGCTGTACATGTACGTCGCGTACACGGCCAGCTCAAGCCCGATCGATTCGTCCACGCCGGCCGGGACAACGTCCTCGTCCGCCTGGAAGTAGTTCGCGACCGCCGACAGGTTGATCGCTTCGGTGACCTGCGCGCTCGCGCCGCCGCCGACGAACCACATGCCGGTGAAGTTGCCGCTATCCAGGAACTCGCTGTATTCGTGGTCCGAGAACAGACGGCGGAACGACGGATCCGTGTCGTCACCGCTGTAGTACCCGCCCTGTGCGAACACGCGCGGCTGCATCTCGATGTCGAACGTGTAGCCCACCGCGCCCTGAACCGCGAACGCGTTGAACTCGTCGATCGGCGACGCATTACCCGTGTCGCCGAACTGATACGCGGCGTTACCTTCCCAGTCGAACTGGGCCTTGTTACCCGCGAAGCGAGCGCCGATCGTGTGCAGGTTGCTCGGGTCGATCAGGCCGTTGTTGTCCGTCGCGGCCTGGTTCAGGAAGTAGTAGTACGCGTCGATCGTCATGTCCTCGAGGCCCGTGTAGCTGCCATAGAGACCCATGAAGTCAACATCGCCGCTCTCTTCCCAACGGGCGGAGTCGTTCTGCGCCAGCCGGGTCCAGAACGCCTGAAGCCAGAACTGGTCGTGCGTGTACGTTCCCCAGATACCGTCGAACGACAGACCCGTGAACCCGGACGACGTGCTCTGGTTACCGACGAGGAACTCGCTGCCGTGGATCATTTCCGAACGACCGATACGGATCGTGATCGGATAGCCCCACGACTCGCGCATCTCGACGTACGCCTGGTACAGGTTCACCGGCGTGCCGGAGATCCCGCCCGAGGACGGCGTGATGCGCGAAATCTGACCCTGGTTGTAGCTCGAGTCGGCCGCATCGAGACGACGGAAGTTATCGTCACCCCAGGTGCTGTAGCTGTCGAGCTCGATGAACGCCGTGACGTCGTCCGTGAAGTCAGCCTTCACATTCACCGTCGAGCGCTGTTCGATGTAGAACGCATCCGGGTCGTTGTCGTCGAACGTCACCGACGAAAAGCCCGAGACGCTGTTTACTTGGCTATACCAGTTACCGCGAATCCGGAGCGAACCGCCGACTTCCACGTTCTGAAGTTCAGCGATCGCCGGAACGGCCATCATGACCGTCATCGCGGCAACCAACACAAAAAGTGACTTACGCATGTCGCGTATTCTCCATACTTGGTTTCGTTTCTCCTTCCGGCCCCTAACCGGAGAGGGTACTGCCGGCGGCCTTACCGCCGTGCGGAGTGATCCGCAATTCTATCGCTTCAACATCTACGAGACCCGGCGCCAGCAAAAAGGCGTTTGCTGCCTGCGTCCATCCCCTCCTTCCGGTGCGAGTTTTGGAGCCAGATCCGATGGTATGTTCAACTGTAGTGGCGGCACGAAACATGTGCTGAAAGCACAATGCCTAGGTGGTGCCCCGTTCGCTCCCCCATGACTAGCGGCGAATTATAATCACGGAGGTCTGTTCTGTCAACAGATTATACCTGCTCACAAACGGAACAGGTGAAGCTTACTGCACAGATTCGACGCGAATTTAACCCAAATTCCCAAAAAGGTTGCCCCATTGTGCTACAAAAACCCCGGCCAATGCAACCTCAACGGACTCCCGAGGTCTGCGATGCAACGGCCAGCAGATCCTCGCGCCGCGATATCTTCTCCCGGGGCCGCCCAGAGCCTCTTCCCCGTTCGGTCTCGGTCGCATCGATCCGCTGCCAGTCCGCATACGTGACGACTTGGACGCCGCGGGTATTCAAAAGGTGCAACACTCCATCCGGATCCGGCACCTCGCAGGGCGGCAGCGACCCAATGTCAGCGATCAATGACGCGACGGTCTCCTGTGAATCGGGCTTATTCGTCCCGATGACGCCGGTCGGACCCCGCTTGATCCACCCGCATACATACAACCCAGGCACGACCTCTCCGCGTTCGACGACGCGGCCCAACTGATTGGGAATGGTTCCGGATCGCTCGTCAAATGGCGCGCCGGGCAGTGGCAGTCCCTTGTAGCCCACGCTGCGGAGCACGAGGCCACACTCAATCTCATCGAACATCCCGGTCGGCACCGGCCGCACATTGCCCGGCGGTCCCTCGAGCCGGTTCCGCTCGAACACGATGGACTGGACCCGGCCGGAACCCTTGATCTCTCTCGGGCTCTTGCGGAACGTGATATGGAGGTTCCGCTTCTCGGCCGAGGGGCGGTTCTCTCCGTATTCCTGCAGAATCGGGTAGATGCGCTGCGAATGCGCGTTCTCGGGATGATTGAGATCGGCAAGCGAATCCGGCGCGAGTTCGAGTTCCTTGGGATCGATCAAGGTCGTGCAGTCGTCCAGCGCGCCCAACTCCTTGATCTCGAGCTGGGTGAACTTCGCCTGCACCGGGCCGCGCCGGCCGACCATATAGATCCTGCGCACGCGGCTCTTGGCGAGCGCGTGCAGCGCGTGCGCGGCGATGTCAGTCTCGCGAAGTTCATCCCCGGTCTTCGCGAGAATGCGGCATACGTCCACCGCGACGTTCCCCTGGCCGATGACGACGGCCGTCTCGCAGGACAAATCGAACACGCGGTCCACGTAGTCGGGGTGCCCGTTGTACCAGGCGACGAATTCGGTGGCGGTGTGACTGCCCGGCAAATCCTCGCCGGGGACCTCGAGCCGCCGATCGGACTGAGCGCCGTGCGCGAGCACGACGGCGTCGTAGAAGCGCCGCAGTTCCTCGATCAGAAGGTCCGTCCCGAGCGACACATTGCCGAGAAAACGGACGTTAGGCCGTGCCGCGATCCGGTCGAATACTTTCGTGACGGTCTTGATTTTCTGATGGTCCGGCGCGACGCCGTAGCGCACCAGCCCGAACGGGCACGGTAACGCTTCGAGGATATCGACGGAGACTTCGACGCCGGATTTCGCGAGCGCCTCGACGGCGTAGAATCCGCTCGGTCCGCTGCCGATCACGGCCACGCGCAGGGGACGGTCGTGTGTGCCGAGCGTGGTCATCAATCGTGTGTGAATCGAGTCCGGTACGAGTCGCGCCGCGCCGGCGCGAAAGCCGGCGGCCCCTGAATCGCCAGCATACCGGCGGATCGGCGATCGATCAAGCGTTGGCGCGTGCGGCGGTCGAAATCTGGCCGAGCGATCGGTTACGATCTATCCGGCGCAGGGCCTGTGGTGCTGAGGGCCGGGTCCTACTCAACGTACCGCCGCCGAACCTGGTCAGGTCCGGAAGGAAGCAGCCATAGGCGCGTGAGTCCGTGTGCTGTAGGCGTGCCTGGCCGGAGCTGCCGGTCCTGCGCCTTCGATTTTTCGCGCCGCGTCGGCGCGCTGCGCACCTGCGCGCGGCGCACGGGCGGCGATGGGGACGCGTGCGATGGCGGACGACCATTATCTGGTGCTGGCGCGGCGGTGGCGGCCTCAGAAATTCGAGGACGTCGTCGGCCAGGAACACATCAGCCGCACGCTGCAGAACGCGCTCCGCGCCGGACGCATCAGCCACGCCTACCTCTTCGTCGGCTCGCGCGGCATCGGCAAGACGACGTCGGCCCGTATCCTCGCGCGCTGCCTGAACTGCCGGGCAACGGACAAGCCGACGCCCGAGCCCTGCGGCGAGTGCGACAACTGCCGCTCGATCACCGCGGGGTCGAACATCGACGTCATCGAAATCGATGGCGCCTCCAACAACAGCGTCGAGGACGTCCGCCAGATCCGCGACAACGTGCGCATGATGCCCTCGGGCTCGCGCTACAAGATTTACGTCATCGACGAAGTGCACCAATTGTCCGTCGCGGCGTTCAACGCACTCCTGAAAACGCTCGAGGAGCCGCCCGCGCACGCCGTGTTCATCCTCGCCACGACGGAGGCGCACAAAATCCCCGCGACGATCATCTCGCGGTGCCAGCGGTTCGATTTCCGCCGCGTCGGCATCGGTGAATTGGTCGAGCTGCTGCGGCGCATCGTGAAAGCCGAGAAACGTACGGCGACGGACGAGGCGCTCGACGCGATCGCGCGCGCGGCGGACGGCGGCGTGCGCGACGCCGAGAGCATCCTCGATCAGTTGTTCTCGTATTGCGACAAGGAGATCCGGTACGAGGACGTGAACGACGTGCTCGGCCTCGTGGACTGGGAGACGCTGCACGGCGTGTGCGATGCGCTCGGTTCGGGCGACGTCGCGCGGCTGCTGCACGTCGTGGACGATGTCGTCGCGAAGGGAAACGATCTTTCGCAGTTCGCGCAGGAGGTGTTGCGCTACTTCCGTAACCTGTTGGTCGTCCGCAGCGGCGGCCCCGATGAACTCCTTGCGCTGCCCGCCGAGGAAATCGCCGCATTGCGCGAGCGCGCGGGACGGTTCACGCTGGTCCAACTGATTCGGCTCGTCGAACAGTTCTCGGAACTGTCAAACGGCTTCGACAACCAGCTCGCGCAGCGTACCGCGCTCGAAGCGCTGCTGATTCGCGTCTCCAAGCGCTCGGTGGACGTTTCGCTAGACTCGGTGATCGAGAAGCTCGCCGTAC
>CAYUZD010000162.1:4910-7423 GCA_964449475.1 uncultured Nitrospirales bacterium | reverse complement strand
TGCGACACGCCGATCAGCCCGCCCCACGTCCGCTTGCCGATCAGCGGCCCGATCCCGCGCTTCTTGAACGCCCACGGCAGGTAATCGCCGCCCGACCCCGCGAACTCGTTGATGATCATCGTCTTCGGGCCGAAAATCGCCGCGTTCGGCGACGTGAACGTCCGGCCGTTCCGGCTCGCCCAGTTGCTCATCAGCGGCCGGTCCATGAACTCAACAATGTAGTCCGCGACACTTCCGCCGCCGTTGAACCGCTCGTCGATCACCGCGCCGAGCTTGTCCTGCTGCGCGTAGTAGTAGCGGTTGAAGTTGGTGTAGCCCGGCCGGCCGGTGTTCGGCAGGTACACGTATGCGAGCTTCCCGCCGGACATCTCGCCCACCTTCTTCCGGTTGTCCTCCATCCACTGCCGCGTCCGCAGCGAACTCTCGCTCGACACCGGCACCACCGTCACGTCCCGCGCGTCACGGCCGTTCTTGTGCTGGCTGACGCGAATAACCGTCTGCTTGTCCGCGGTGCCCTCGAAGTACGCGTACAGTTCCGCGCCGTCGATCTCCCGGCCGTTCACCGCGATCAGGTAGTCGCCCTCGGTGACGTCCACCCCCGGCGCGCTCAGCGGCGCGCGCAGGTTCGGGTTCCAGTTCTCGCCGTGCAGAATCCGCGCGATGCGGAACCGGCCGTCCTCGATCGCAAAGTCTGCGCCCAGCATCCCCACCGCGATCGTCGGCGTCTCCGGCATCTCGCCGCCGCCCGTGCGCGTGTGTCCCGCGCCCACCTCCGACAGCATCAACGCGTTCAGGTAGGTCAGTTCGCTGCGGTGGCGCACGCTCGGCAGCCACGCCGCGTAGTCCTCGTACACCTTCGGCCAGTCCGCGCCGTGCAGGTGCGGATCGTAGAAATAGTCGCGCATGATGCGCCACGCCTCACGGTACATCTGCGCCCACTCCGCCGCCGGCTCGACGCGCGCCTCCAGCGTGTCCAGTTTCAACGCGCCGTCGCCGGATTTCACGCTCTCCTTGCTCGTCTCGACGATGCCCAGCGTCTGTTGCGCGCGGTACAGCAGCTTCTTGCCGTCGGCGGAAATGTCGAACCCGTTGATGCCGCTGAGGAACACGTCGCCCTTGCGCTTTTTCGCGTCGTACTTGTACAGCGTCAGCCGCTGTTCCGCGGATTCGGCGTAGAACACCGCCCCGTCGGCCGCCGCCGCGATCCGCGTGTAGTTCTTCGCCGGCACATCCAGCGCCAAAATCCGCTGGTCGATGTGGTCCGCGTCGAACTTCACCGTGGCCGCCTTTTCTTCCTTTTTCTTCTCGTCTTCCTTTTTGTCTTCGCCGTCCTTCTCGTCCTTCTTCTCCTCAGCCGCCTTCTCCTCGTCGCTCTCCGGCAGCAACGGCGACGGATCGTCCTTGCTCAGCACGGCGAGATACAACCCGCGCGTCACGTCGCGGTCGTAGCTCGACATGTCCAGCCAGCCGGTGTTCAGCGCGTAGTCCGTGCTCGCGAGGAAGTACAGGTATTTCCCGTTCGCGTCAAACACCGGTGAAACCGCGTCCGACAGACCGTCGCTTATCTGGTAGTTCTTCCCGTCCTTCAGCGAATGCAGAAAAATCGCGCCGAACTTGTTCTCCAGCGACCGGTCGTACGCGATCCACTTCGAGTCCGGCGACCACGATGCGTTCAGCGCGTGCGGCGTACCGTAGAGGTCTGTGTCCACCTTGACCGGCTTGCCCTTCGCGACATCCACGTACCACAGGTTCAGATAACAGTCCGAGAACAGCAGTTTTTCGGAGTCCGGCGACCATTCCGGCGCGTAGAAAAACGAGTTCGGCAACAACGCGACCGACTTCGGCGCGGTCAACCCGTCCTGGTCCGCGATCATCAGCGTGTATTCGCCGGTCGCGTCCGAGAACCAGGCGACGCGCTTGCCGTCCGGCGACCACACCGGCGACCGGTCGTGCGCCGCGGGACTGTTGCTCAGGTTGCGCGCGTCGCCCTTGTCCGCCGGTACGGTGAAAATCTCGCCGCGCGCCTCGATCACCGCCCGCGTCCCGCTTGGCGACAGAGTCGCGCTGCGCACGGCGTCCGCCACTTTCTGCAGTTTCGGCCGCATCCACGGAAAATCCCCCGCGACCTCGATGTCGATCCGGCGCGACCGGCCCGTCGCCGGACTGAAGTGGTGCAGATACCCCGCCTGCTCGTACACGATCGTCGCGCCGTCCGTCCCCGCGCTCTGGATGTCGAAGTCTTCGTGGTTCGTCACGCGCCGCACCGATGTTCCGTCGTACGCGAACAGGTTCATCGTGTGGTCGCGGTCCGACAGAAAATACAGCGTCGATCCGATCCACATCGGGTAATGATCGTTGCTGTTGTCGCGCGGCACGTCGCTGACCGACAAGTCCGTCACGTTCATGATCCGGATCCGCGTCGTCCGCCCGCCGCGGTAGTGCCGCCAGCCCACCTGGGTGCCCGCCCCGCCTAGCGGCTGGAACGCCGGCGTCGTCGGCACGAACGCCAGCTT
>CAYUZD010000162.1:0-4810 GCA_964449475.1 uncultured Nitrospirales bacterium | reverse complement strand
GATCGAGCCGATGATCGCAAGAAGGTACACACGTCGCATGGGTTTCTCCCGGTTTCGCGCGGAATCCACGAGACTAACACACGCGCGGCATGCCCGCCACCGCCCGCCGCGTTTCGATGCCGCGCGCCCATCGCGTACAATTCGCGCGATGATTCCCTTTCGACGCCAGCGGAGCGCCCCTGGATGAACTCCGCTCCCGGCCCCATCCTCTCCGTGCGCGAATTGCAGACCTATTTCTTCACCGACGCCGGCGTCGCGCGCGCCGTCGATGGCGTCTCGTTCGACGTCTACCCCGGCCGGACGCTCGCACTCGTCGGCGAGAGCGGCTGCGGCAAAAGCATCACGGCGTTGTCCATCCTCCGGCTCATCCCCGAACCGCCGGGCGAGATCGTCGGCGGCTCGATCCTGTTCAACGGCGAAGACCTGCTGATGATGAATTCGACCGACATGCGACGCCTGCGGGGCAACGACATCAGCATGATCTTTCAGGAGCCGATGACCTCGCTGAACCCCGTGTTCCGTGTCGGCGACCAGATCGGCGGCGTGCTCCGCCTGCATCGCGGCCTCTCGAAATCCGACGCGCGCGACTCGGCCATCGATCTCCTCAAGCAGGTCGGCATCCCCACGCCGGAAAGCCGCGTGGACGACTATCCGCATCAAATGTCCGGCGGCATGCGCCAGCGCGTCATGATCGCGATGGCGCTCGCGTGCGACCCCAAGGTCCTCATCGCCGACGAACCCACCACCGCGCTCGACGTCACCATCCAGGCTCAAATCCTCGAACTGCTCCGCAAACTCCAGCGCGAACGCGGCATGGCCATCATCCTCATCACGCACGACCTCGGGGTCGTCGCCGAGGCCGCGGACGATGTCGCGATCATGTACGCCGGCCGCATCGCCGAGAAAGCGCCCGTGCGCGAGCTCTTCGCGAACCGCAGCCACCCCTACACGCAGGGGCTGTTCGAGTCGCTACCCGAGATCGGCGCCGAGCGCGAACGGCTGCATACCATCCGCGGCAACGTCCCGCCCGCGACGCAGTTCCCGTCCGGTTGCCGGTTCCACCCTCGATGCCCGCACGCGATGCGCGTTTGCGCCGAGGATGACCCCAAGCCGTTCGCCGTCGGCCCCGATCACGTCGCGGCGTGCTGGCTGCGCGACCCCGCGACCATGGTCGACGCGGCCAAGTCGGCGCGACTCGAAGAGGCCGCCGCGAAATGACGCCGCTTCCGGTTTCGCTCCTGTCCGTCGACGACCTCGCCGTCCATTTCCCCGTTCGCCGGGGCGTGTTCTCGCGCGTTTCGGGCCACGTCCGCGCGGTGGACGGCGTCTCGTTCAACATCCCGCGCGGTAAATCGCTCAGCCTCGTCGGCGAATCCGGCAGCGGCAAAACCACGACCGGCCGCGCAATTCTCCGCCTCATCGTGCCCACGCGCGGCCGCGTGGTCTTCGACGGCGTCGACCTCGCGTCGCTCGGTTCGGGCGACATCCGCCGCATGCGCAAGCGGATGCAGCTCATCTTCCAGGACCCCTACGGGTCGTTGAATCCGCGCATGACGGTCTACTCCGTCCTCGCGGAGGCACTCGCGAAGCACCGCGTCGTGCCCAAGGCGCAGCGCCGCGCGCGTGTCACCGAACTGCTCAAGATGGTCGGCCTGCCCGCCGCGGCCGCGGACCGATACCCCAACGAGTTCAGCGGCGGTCAACGCCAGCGCATCGGCATCGCGCGCGCGCTCGCCGTAGAGCCGGACCTCATCGTCGCCGACGAACCCATCTCCGCGCTCGACGTGTCCATCCAGGCGCAAATCATGAACCTGTTGCAGGACCTGCAGGAAAAACTCGGGCTCACCTATCTCTTCATCGCGCACGACCTGGCCGTCGTCCGCCACATCTCCGATTTTGTCGCGGTCATGTACCTGGGTCGCATCGTCGAAATCGGCGCAACCGACGAGATCTTCAAGAACCCCACGCACCCCTACACGCGGGCACTGCTCTCCGCCGTGCCCGTCCCCGATCCCGCCGCGCAACGGCACCGCCTGCCCATCGAGGGCGACGTCCCCAGCCCCATCAACCCGCCGCCGGGCTGCCACTTCCACCCGCGCTGCCCGGACTGCATCGACGTCTGCCGCGCCGAGTCCCCAAAACTCGTCTACCTCACCCCCACCCACCGCGCCGCCTGCCACGTGCACGCGCCGACGACGAAGTCCTAGGTCAATGCAATATCGCGTTGGCGCGTGCAACGGCTGAGGCTTGGACGGGAGTTACATCAATTGCTCCACCGAATGCTCTTGTGTGTGGTTTCAAGCCGGAGGCTTGACAGAAATTAGCCGGGGGTTGAGCGGAGCGATACCCCCGGGAAACCGATGCAGTAATCAGGATCCCGAAGGGATCGCAGATGTGTGGTGCCGGCGCTGGCACCCCGCGCGGCCCGCGCACTGTCTTGAGTTACATCGATCCACTTGGTGAGACTATCGATGTGATTCCCGATTGGAAAGCACCTGTTTCGGAGTGCGTCTCCTCTTATTTCTCTGGAGTACGCAGTATCTTCTCCATCTTTCTGCCCTTCGCCAACTCGTCCACCAGTTTGTCCAGGTACCGCGCTTGCCGGGTCAGCGGATTCTCGATTTCCTCGATGCGGTAGCCGCAGATCGTGCCGGTGATCAGCTTTGCGTTCTTGTTTAGCTTGGCTTTCTTGAAGAACGCCTCGAACGTCGCCTTCCCGTCGATCAGTTCTTGCAACTTCTTCGCGTTGAACCCGGTCAACCACTCGATCACCTGGTGCAATTCCGCCTTCGTCCGCCCTTTCTTCTCCACTTTCGTCACATAGTGCGGATAAACCGAGGCAAAGGTCATCTTCGCGATGCGCTCGTTGTGTTCGGCCGTCGGCTTCATGATCGCTCCAATCGGTTACCCGTCCACCGTGACGCACACCTTCCCGAAGTGTTTCCCCGCAAGCATGTAGTCCAGCGCCGCCCGCAACTCGCCGAATGGAAACACCTTGTCGATCACGGGCTTCAACTTGTGCTGCGTGATCGCGCGGTTCATGTCCTCGAAACTCTCGCGCGGGCCGACGAACACGCCCTGGATCCGGATGTCCTGCATCAGCACCAGCGTCAGGTTCAGCGGCGCCTGCGGGCCCGCAAGCACGCCTACCAGGCTGATGTGCCCGCCCATCCGGCATGACCGGATCGATTGCTCCAGCGTCCCAACGCCGCCCACTTCAATCACGTGATCGACGCCCGCGCCGCCGGTCGCCTTCTTGACCTCCTTCGACCATTGCTCGTGCGTCTTGTAGTTCACGCCGTGCGCCGCGCCGAGGTCCTTCGCGCGCTGTAACTTCTCGTCGTGGCTCGACGTGATGACCACGTTCGCGCCCGCCATCTTCGCGAATTGCAGCGCGAAAATCGACACGCCGCCCGTCCCCAGCGCGAGCACGGTGTCTCCCGGCCCCACGTTCCCATGCCGGAACAGGCAGCTCCACGCCGTCAGCCCCGCGCACGGCAGCGTCGCGCCCTCCTCATAGCTCAGGTGCGCCGGCAGATGCACCGCGCCGTCTTCCTCGAGCACGGCCAGTTCCCGCAGCATCCCGTCCAACGGCGATCCCATCGCCGTTGTCGCCACCTTCTCCGGCGACGGCTTGCCCGCGCCCCAACCCTGGAAGAAACAGTTCGCGACGCGGTCGCCCGGCTTGAACCGCGTGACGCCTTCGCCGACCGCCATCACCTCGCCCGCGCCGTCGCTGAACGGCACCAGCGGCAGAGGCTGCTTCGGGTTATAAAACCCCTGCACCATCAGCAGGTCGCGGTAATTGATCGAGCACGCCTTCACGCGAACGAGGATCTGCTTCGGCCCCGGCTTCGGGTCCGCCCGCTCGACCTTCTTCACATTGTCTAGTCCGAATGCACCCTGAACTTCATATGCCTGCATGAGATGCTCCTATCGTCGAGGGGAAAGAGAAAAGCCTAGTCAATTCGCAGAGTTTAGCGCAATGGGACGGAGCTTAATCGTACCGAGGCCGATTACTTTCTGCTTGCCCGCGGGTGCGAACTTGCGAACGAGCTCAAATTGTTTGGGCTCGTACGCTTGACACGAGACTGCGACGAGAAACAGTATGTCTATTTCCTCTTCCTTGGAACGCAGAATCCCTCCCGACCATCCGGACACATTTTGTTCGGCGCGTCCTTCGGAGTTGGTGATCATGATCGTGGCCGATTGTTGTTCAACAACATTCCGCTCTATCTGATCTGACTGAATCTCGAAACTAACGGTTGCGCCCTCGATCGGTTTCGCTGTTGCCTCGTCAAGCACCGTCGCCATCGAAGTGAATGAGACCGGATAGTGGACGATGATCGTCTGGATGGGTATCGAGGCGAGGCCTGTTATCAACGCGACTCCAATTGCGACCAACGCTATCGCAATGTAACGGCGCAGACCCCTTTTTCTACTTGTGAGCAATCGCGCTGATCTCCAAATCCGCGCCGAACGCCAGTTGCAGTCCGCCGACGCACGCCCGCGCCGGAAACGTCCCGTCCGGGAAATACTCGCGATACGCCGCGTTCATTTCCTGGTAGTGCTTCATGTCCGACAGGTACACCGTTACGTTCACCACGTCCGCGAACGTCAACCCGTTGTCCTTCAACACCGCGCCGATGTTGTCCATCGTCTGCCGCGTCTGGTCCGTTACCGATCCCTCGACCACGCTGCCGTCCGGCCGCACGGGGATCTGACCGCTCACGTACACCGTACCGCCCGCAGCGCGCGCCGCGCTGAACGGCAGCGCCGACACCTCCACCCGCTGCGCCTGCGCCCACGC